>CALGGD010000183.1 GCA_937916185.1 uncultured Oxalobacter sp.
GACTGACGCCATACTGCGAGTAGAGTTGCATCTGCACCTGCTGCTTCTGCATCTGCACCAGCTGCTTCAAAATAATCCGGTTCTCATCGGTGGAAAAGCCAACCGTCATGGTTGGCTTTTTTACTGTCTATCCAAAACCGCTATAATCCTGTCACGAGGCTCCCAACAGGCCTGATGACTGGAAACCGAGATGATGAAAGCAACACGATGAAAAAGACGCTGTTCCTTGCAGGCCTGATAGCTTTGGTCTTGACAGCCTGTGGCAAAGAATCCCCTTCTCCTGCTGGAAAGAAACCCGATGCGCCTGCCGTTCAGGGCGATAAAACGGTTCCTATCGATCCCAAGGCAGCGGCTCCCATCGCCACAGATGAACGGACACCGCCTGTCGACCCCAAGACTGGAACACCAACATCTGCTGGAAAACCCTGAAACGTGAAGGGAACCCGTCAGGAAGCCGTATCAGATATCAATCCAACCTGTCCCGTTCTCCTGATCCGCCACCATGACCTGTATGCCATGCCTGGAGACGGCTTCCTCGATGGCTTTCCTCGCATGGTCAGCCAGATTGTTGTTCTGACTCAGATGGCAAGCCACCACTGTCTGGAGACATGAGCGGTCAACCTCCTTCAGGAAACCGGCGGCATCATCATTGGAGAGGTGTCCATAGATGCTCCTGATCCGCCGTTTCAGATGTTCTGGATAACTGGATGCCCTCAACATCCCTTTATCATAATTGCATTCCAGAAACAGCAGATGGCAGGCAGACAGTTCCCGTTGGATATGGGGTGTCACCTGTCCGGTATCTGTCAACATACCGATTTTGCCAACACCATCCGTCAGATGGAACTGCAAAGGCTCCCGGGCATCATGCGATACTGTAAAGGCGGTTATCCTCAGGTGGCCGATTTCGATGCAGTCCCCATCCCTGCAGAAATTCAGGTCAACATCCGAGAAATCTTTTCCCATTCCCTGGAAAGTCCCATTGCTCATCCAGACAGGAATGCCATAACGCTTCACCAATGGCAGGATACCATTCGCATGGTCCCCGTGCTCATGGGTGACAAAAACAGCTGCCAGCTCTTCTGGCTGGCAGCCCACCCGTTTAAGACGCTGATGGATATCGCGGATACCAAAACCACAGTCAAACATGACCGTGACCCGGCGCATTCCATCAATGGCGGTGACCAGCAGTGAGTTTCCCTTGCTGCCACTGCCCAGACTTGTCAGTCTCAACACGGCTTACTTCAGTTGACCATACAACAGCGTGACAATCTGCTTGGCAATGGAAGAAGTCTCCAACTGCCCCTTGTCATCCAATACCGTAACTTCGGACCGGCCAGCGATTTCCCGGACAGAAATCTGGTACTTGTCGATATGCTTGTCCTTCTTCGAAGAGAACCAGCCACTGAACCATCCCTTCTGGTCTTCCGGGGTGACTTTCGCCTCAGCATCCTGATCGACATAACGGACATAATACAGGCCAGCAGAACGGTCACGGTCCTCAACCGTAAAGCCCACATGGTCAAGCGCCAGGCCAACCCGGCGCCAAGCCCGGTCAAAAGGCTCATCCACAACAACCTTGGAAACCCCTTCTTCCGTAACCATCGTTGCCTTGGAAACAACCTGGACAGTCCTCTTCTCTGCAATAGCCTTTGCCCGTTTTTCCTCTTTCTTATCCATATCGCTCAGATAAACCAAGAGCCGGGCAAGGAATTCCGCCTCCAGTTCGGGATCCGATGGCCGCGCTGTCCAGATTGTACTTTCCTTGTAGGTACCCTGCAGTTCCTCTTCCGCTCCCCGGTGACTGATATAGATTTCCGTTGAGCCATCAGCTCCCCGTTCCAGACGGGTCCTGAACTTGTCCCGTTCACCGGAGGAATACAGGGAATCAAACAGCTTGCCCAACGTCTTCCGGATAATGTCCTGGGGAATATTCGCACGGTTTTCCGCCCAGTCTGTTTCCATGATCCCCGTCTCTGGCGAATCAATATTGATCAGGAAACCATTGTCCTGCCAGAAATCACGGATTGGATTCCATAATGTTTCAGGAGGACGGTTGACCACCAGCCACCGCTGATTGCCCAAACGTTCGATATGGATATCCTTCGCCTGGTTCGGTGCCACTGACCCCAATGAGGCCGCATCAGAAGAAGAGGTCAGCCCAGCTTCCATTTCCCGGCGCTGCTGGTCGTAATCAGAAGCGGTGATGATGCCGTTGGTTTCTGGAATCATAAACCGGTTATCACGCTGGAGCTGGGTCAGGTCAGGCGGAATCTCCAGTCTCCTGCCTGGTTTCTGGGCGGCGGAATCACTCTTATAGTCAATGCGGTCTGAATCAAGCAGTTCCTCAAAAGAACTGCATGATGTCAAAGACAGGACAACCACAGTACTGATGAGTACAGCACTGATTTTCTTATTGATCAACATATATCTGTCTCAAACCTGGAGGCAAAGAAACCCTGAAACCGTCAAATCTGGAGACCAGCGGCACGCATCGCTTCCCTGACGGTCTCCTTGCAACCATCAGAAAGCGGTACCAGAGGCAGACGGATGCCTGGCGGGACAATCCCCATCTGGCTCAATGCCCATTTAACCGGAATCGGATTGGCCTCGACAAACAGTTTCTGGCTCAACGGCAGCAGTTCACGGCTCAGGCGGACTGCCGTCGCAACATCTCCTTTTACAGCAGCCTGGCACATCAGGTGCATCTTCCTAGGCGCGACATTGCCAACAACCGTAATATTGCCACTTGCCCCTGCGAGCATCAGGGAAACGGCTGTCGGATCATCACCGGAAAAAACCTGGAACCCATCCGGGATACGGCTCAGCAGATCCAAACCACGGGCGATGTTGCCAGTCGCATCTTTCACAGCGATGATGTTGGGAATCTCTGCCAACCGCAGGATAGTCTCATTAGACATGTCAGCAACAGTCCTGCCTGGGACATTGTAAAGCACAACCGGAATATCTACTGCTTCTGCGATGGCCTTGAAGTGTTGATAAATCCCATCCTGGGTTGGCTTGTTGTAATAAGGGACAACCTGCAGGGTGGCATCAGCACCATAACGCTTGGCATGCCTGGACAGCTCGATTGCTTCCGCCGTGGAGTTGGCGCCGGCACCTGCAACGACAGGCACCCGCCCAGCAACCTGTTCACAGGTCACCCGGATC
>CALGGD010000184.1 GCA_937916185.1 uncultured Oxalobacter sp.
GACCAGGAAAAAACCTACCTGAAAAACCGTGCTGAAGGCTTCGGGATATTCATCGCCGCCGCAACATTGGTCTCCCCCGAAGGAAAAACTTTCTATGGGCAGCCTGATGCCTCTTCACCTGACAGTCTGGCATCCCTCAAGGAAACCGCAGATATCATCAAGTCTCAGGATGCCCTTGCCATCCTGCAGATTCATCATGGTGGCCGTGATGCCATCAAGGACATTGTTCCTGACGGTAAAACCTACGCACCGTCCGATGACGCCAAAAGCGGGGCCAAGGCCATGAGTGCGGAACATGTTGAGAAAGTCATCCAGGCATTTGCCGATACGACAACGCTTGCCATCAAGGCAGGTTTCGACGGCGTGGAAATCCATGGCGCAAACGGTTTCTTGCTGCAGCAGTTTTACTCCGGTGATACCAACCGCCGCAACGATAAATGGGGAGGCAGTCTCGAAAAACGCATGGCGTTTCCGCTGGCCGTGACCGATGCATGTACTGCTGCACGGGAAAAAGCGGGAAAAAATGATTTCATCATCGGCTACCGCTTCTCACCAGAGGAACCCGCCGAAGAAGGCATCACGATGAAAGAAACCTATGCCCTGATTGATGCCCTCGCGGAAAAACCCTTGCAGTACCTGCATGTTTCCTTATGGAATTTCTACAATAAAGTCCGCCGTGGCGACGACACCAGCAAGACAAGGATGGAATTGATCCACCGCCGCCTTGCCGGCAGACTCCCGCTGATCGGTGTCGGCAACCTGTTAACCGCTGATGACCTGCTCAAGGCTTTTGAAACAGGATTTGCTGAATTCGTCGCCTGTGGCAAAAGTGCCATGCTCAATCCCGGCGTTGCAAAATACATCGAGGAAGGCCGTGAAAGCGACATCGTCACCGTATTGGATCCTGCCAAGCCAGACCACTATGGTCTGCCAGACAGACTCTGGAAAATGTGCCTGAAAGGTGCAAGCTGGCTGCCTTCCTTGAAAAACTGACAACGCAGAATGGATACCCGATATCCCAACTGAAACCGGCAGGGGAATTCCCCTGCCGGTAGCACATAATCTGTGAATCACACACTTCATCAGAATTCCTCATACAGCCAGTAATGGTCTTTTTTCCTGCCATCAATAAAAATGTTCATCTCGCCCCAGGCTTTGGCGGGAACATTGCCGGCGATGCAATGATGCCGCCCCCTGTTTTCACTGCCGTCTTTTCCGTTCAATTCAATCCGGACATTTCCCTTTTCAAACACATAGCGGGTACACCATCCCCAGTCTGCATACAGGGTACGGTCCTTACCCTTCATCTCAAAATCCGGCTTCCCTTGAGCAGCCTTTCCAGGTTTATTCCAGGAACGGTAAATCATGCCATTTTCATCATCGATACCTGAAAGGAACTGGATGTTATGCTTCGATGTCGAGAAATAACCGATGGACATTGGTCCCTGCGTATAATCAAACGCATTTTCATTGCTGTAACATTGCCCGGCATTTCCGATATCAAACCGTTCCGTCAGTTTTTCCCATCTTTCACATTCCCATATGCCATTGTGACGGCAGTTCCATCCGATATGATCATCTTGGGAAGAAGGTCCACCCAACCATTGACGGGTCACCCATTCTGCTGTCTTCACAAAGGGCGAACCGGTCCTCTCGGCAGAACAGACTGCTGCCAGATAGGCTCCTCTAGCAACCAGCGCCTTGTAATACCGTTGCGTCGGACACCTGTAAGGCTTCCCATCGATTTCCGCAGAAATCGATTTCGAATAGCCCGTCATCACATCGCCGCAGTCCTGGTCTGCCTCAGCTGCCGGGGAAACCACAGCTCCTGAGACAAGGAAGCAGGAAACCAGAAGCCGTCTTGTCAACTTGAAAAAGGACATGATCATTTGCCTTTCAGAAAATCAAAAACATGCCTGCATCCAGACGGTATGCCATCCAACATCAGCATTCTCCCCCATCATCACCGGAAGCCATTCTGAATCCGTCCTGCATCATCACCAGATAAACCTCTGCCAGAAGTTGTGCATCAAGCAACGCACCATGGATTGTCCGTTCAGAACGGTCAACACCAAAACGGTCGCATAAAGCATCCAGACTGTTGCGTCTATTGGGGAACATCTGCTTTGCCAATGCCAAACTGTCAATGACATGGGCTGTCAATTCCGCAATCGATGGCATATCCAGACGCTTCAGTTCCGCATCCAGGAAACCGACGTCAAATTCCGCATTATGGATAATCAGTTCAGCATCTCTGATGAACTCACAGAACCCTGCTGCAATTCCTGAAAACGCAGGTTTGTCACTGAGGAATCCATCCGTCAATCCATGGATCTTCACAGCATCTTCAGACATATGCCGCTCAGGATTGATATAGACATGGAAATGGTTACCTGTTACTTGACGGTCAATAACCTCAACACAGCCAATCTCCACAATCCGGTCACCACCGTTGGCATCCAGACCGGTCGTTTCTGTATCCAAGACAACCTGCCGTACCATTTTCAAACTCCCTTCTGACCCATCACTTAAAGAATACCGTATTCCTTCAGCCGTTCCATCACAGTGGCACAGTCGGTACAGCGGATGGCAAGCCCTCCAGCCTGGCGCCACTGCCTGATATTGGGTTTCCAGTCATCGATAAGGATGGTTCCCTGTCCCTTGCAGAAAAGCTGCTTGTCTTTGGCGCTCTTCACGGCATTGACGACCACCTTTTCAGACAGTTCACGGTGCATCCAGGCGACCTTGTCCGCCTCAGCTGTCGGAATTCCCCTTTTTTCCTTTGGGACAGCGGTCAGGATCTCAACCCGGTCCCCATACTTCCCATAGAGGGCATCAAACAAAGCCTTCGCATCAGGCATCAGTTCCAGGGTATTGAAGAAATTCGGCACCTTCCTGACCGCCTCCCACATCTCATCATCCGTATAGTCCCTGCTGCCGAACGCCTGGGATGCCCCCTTCGTGAAATCAGCCAGGACCCCATCCATATCCAGGTAGATTTTCTCGACAGTCAATCCTTTCCCGACTTCCTGTGCTTTCGCATAACGGTGCATATCAGTCCCCTCACGGTAATAAGAACTGAAAGTCCCCAGTTCCAATGCGGCCTTTTTCCATTGGACATCGATATCAGGGTCACAACGGTGGTAATAGGCATCCTTGAAACATTGGGTCTCCAGTTCCTCCATTTCCGGCCCATCAGGCAGCGCACAGAAATCCAGCCCCTTTTCGGTGGCAACCTCCAACAGCCGGTAATTCGAGAGCCACAGGACCTTGCCCATCATATTGCCGTAAGGCATCTCTTCCAATGAACCCGCCAGGAGGGACTCCTTATCGAACGGCTTCAGCATGGTGACCGACAGGTAATCCGGCAGTTTTTCAATCTGGACAGATGAAGCGAGGAAAGCCCCCTGCTTCTCTTTCCGGGATGTCCCTGTTTCAAGGAAAACACCGTTCTCAGGATCGACCTTCACCAAAGCGGGAATCCCCAGTGACTTGAAAAAGCATCCGGCATAATTGAACAGTTCCGCTTTCCTTTCCGGTGTTGCAGTGATGACATAGAGCGTAAGGCTGTCTGCCGCACCATCAACCGTCAACGGGGCATAGAACCAGTTGAAGACATACCGCTTCACCTGATAAGACAGGAACCTGGTGATGCTTTCCTCTCCAACCGCTTTCCTGCCTGTGGCAAAGGCAACCAGGGGGAACCCCTGGCCAACCCATTCCTCAATCAACCGATAAGCAGGCCCTTTTCCCTTTTGCATCTTTTTTTCCTCTCCTTTTGGATGAAAGTTCCACATAGTCAGTCTTCAGGGAACGTCTGGCTGCATCATAAAGGACATCATGGTATTCCCGGATTGAAGCGTCCAGGTTCAACCCTTCCCTGTAGAAATAATTCCCAGATTCAAGGACAGAGACTGAAACCTGGTCCTCTGCATAGGAATCCATCTGGAAACGGAAACCATCAAGGATTCCGATACAGGCATTTTCCCCGCTTTCCGGGTCAGGGTCCTTTTCCCATTCAATCCGGTCAACATTCCCAATCAGATAATCAAACAGGTCCTTATTGTTTTCATAAGTCGTGAAATAAATCCTGAACGCACTGTTTATCAGGTCAACACTTCTCAAGGCATCCTCTTTATGTTCCTTGACCGCTTTTTCAGTGTCACCGAACCATTTCATCCAACATTCATCGATGAAGGCATAGTCGACCTTCCTCAATCCCCGCTCAAAAGCGGTTTCAATAATCCAGATGGCTTCGGAAGTATATTCATCAGGACAACCGTAATACTGTGAACCGATTTTACGGACATCAAAAATATCCAGGATATTCGTGATGCGGTTGACCAGATAGGAAAGTCCCCTGTCGACCCGTATCACGGCATCAATGAAGATTTTCTGGAAATCAGGGTTTTCCTCCAGATTGAAAACAGGTCTCCTGTCCCCATAGCGCAGTTCAAAACAGTTACCTTCATCGTTGTAGGACCGCGTTATGCTGATTTTTTCCCCATCATCCAGGTAACCGATGTACTGGTTATGTGGTTCAAGGTCAATATGGTATTTCCAGGTAATCTTGTCCAGTTTTTCCAAGAGTTCCTTTTCAACCGTCATCTTTCATTCTCCATTCAACAGATTTCCAGATACCCTGGGCAACCTTTATCCTTGCTGTACATTATTCAGACAATTGCGACAGGATTTGACGTAAACGGGCAACTTCAAACGCATATCACCAGTGATTGGCTGCCTGCTTCAGTGAGCCGGTCCTTACGGGTCAAGACAGGAATCTGAGAGGCTCCTGGCAACTATGCTGTACTTCTGCTTTCAGCAGCTGAGGAACATACTTCAATGCACCGGGATTATTTTTTACAGCAGCCAGGCAGATTTCAAGCGTTCTCGAACCATTGGGAACAGACCGCAAAGCAGAACCGTCAATCTGCATAGCTGCGAAATAAAATGCCGGTGTTTTCAAGGCATCCGGAATCTCCACCAGCGCCCAAGAATCTGTCTTTAATGCCTCAAGGCAGATTTCCGCAGTTTTCAGGGAGTCTGGCACATAGCAGAGCAACCTGCCGTTGTCCCTGACAGCCTCAAGACAGGTCTCGGGCGTTTTCCAGGCATCTGGCAAGCAGGACAATGCCAAACTGTCACTCCTGACCGCCTCAAGGCAGAATGAAGGCGTCAACAGCATTTCAGGCACAAATTTCATCGCATACCATTTTTCCTTCACAGCCGTCATACACACCTCAGCCGTTTTCAGCAGATCAGGAACCTCTTTCAACCGATACCCATCATCCCTCACCACTGACACGCACAGGGCTGCCGCTTCCGACTGAAGGTCCGATGTCCTCAAAGGTTCCGGTACAAACCTGAACGCCCGCCAGTCTTTCCGCACTGCTGCCAGGCAGACGTCCTGCGTCATCAGATGCCTGGGGACATACCGTAAAGCCTCACCATTGCTATTGACAGCAGTCAGGCAGAGTTCCACCGTTTGCAAACCTGCCGGGACATAACACAGTCCCCTGCCATCACTTTTCACAGCTTCAAGACAGAGCCCTGATGTCTTCAGGCCATCCGGAACATCCCCCAACTCCCTGCCATCTTTCCTGACCGCAGCCATGCAGACAGAAGCAGTCTTCAATCGGTCTGGGATATACGCCAGCCTACGACCATCCTCCTGCACCAATTCAATGCAAACCGCCTCTGTCTTCAAAGGCTCTGGGACATATTTCCAAGCCAAACAGTTTTCTTTCAGCGCTGCCAGGCAGATGTCTTTGTCCATCAGCCGTTCAGGGACATATTCCAAGACATGGCTCCGTTCCCTGACAGCAGCCAAACAGATTGCCTTTGTCTTCAATGTGTCAGGGACATTCTCCAGCGCATAAGGGTTGTACTGGACAGCAGCCATCAAGAGTTCCTCTGTCATCCGGTCTTCGGGGATATTCTTAATGTCACGGTAATCCAGTCCAGCGGATTCAAGGCTTTTTTCTACCGCCTGATCGGGGTATCTACCAAACAGGCAGTCATCACCCCATTCAAAATGGAAAGGACTGCCATTAGCCATCATGAAATTGAATTCAGCTTCAGTGAGCCCTTTCTTTTCCTTCCTGACTGTCTCAAACCCATCATCAACCGTAAAGTAAATGCCAGATCCACAGACATAGACCGACTCATAGATTTCATTCCGGTTTTTGTCGAAACAGGTAATCTGATAGACCGTTTCCGGCAGTTCCAGTTTTTCCTTGACCGTCAGATACCTGGGCGGGATACAATTACGGTTCTGCTCTTCACACCCACAGACATACCAGTTGTAAACCGCCTCTACAACAGCTTCCAAAGACTTGTGCCGGTCCTTTTCACTGAGATACTGGTTATGGATTTCAGAGATACGTCCTTCAGTTGCCTTCCTTGTCACTGTTGTAATCCTTCGTAGTTGACTGACCATATCCATCATACAGACACCTGCTGCAACACTTGACGCATAAAGCTTTCAGCCGGACTTCTTCCTGGTTTTTTTCCTGACTGATTTCTCGATTGCCTCGGGGACATACCTGATGGCTTGCGGGTAATCAGCAACTGCCAGGCAGCATATCTCTTCAGTCAGCAAAGCCTCAGGCACATATTTCAATGCCCAGCCGCTGTTCGAGACCGCCTTGCGGCACAATTCAAGCGTTCTCAACTTCAGTGGAACATGTACCAAGGCATCGCCATTATTTTCAACTGCTGCCAGACACAATTCTGCTGTCCTCAATGGCTCTGGGACATAAAACAGCGCCATGCCTTCATTCCGTACTGCAGCCAGACAGATTTCCTTGGTTTTAAGCTGCTCAGGCACATCCTTCAGGATAACACCGAAGTTCCTGGCTGCTTCAAGATATATTTCCGATGTCCGCAGATGGTCAGGCACATAGTCCAAAGCCCATCCCTTGCCCCGCACTGCCGCCAGGCAGAGTTCACCCGTTCTCAATGCCTCAGGCACATATTCCAGCGCAAAGCCATTCTGCTTGACAGCCTCCATATAGAATGAAGGTGTTTTCAGCGTGTCATTGACAATTGCCAGCATACCGCCATTCTGCCGGATACCCGCAAGGATGATTTCCGGTGTCCGCAGATGGTCAGGTACATAACGCAAAGCACAACTTGCACATTTGCAATTGACCGCTGCACGGCAGATTTCCGCTGTTTTCATCGCCTCAGGCACATATTCCAACGCATCCCCACATTCCCTGACCGCTGCAAGGCACATCTCATGGGTCTTCAATGCATCAGGAACGTATTTCAAGACATAGCCTTCAGCCTTTACCGCTTCAAAGTATAAAGAAGGTGTACGCAAAGCCAACGGGACATCCCTGATTTCTCCACCTGAATTTTTCTGGCTGACAGCCAAAAGGCACAGACCTTCAGTCCTCAATGCTTCTGGGACATATTTCAATGCCCTCCCATCCGCTGCCACAGCCGCCTGGCAGATTTTGGCAGTCCTCAGTTTTTCAGGCACATATTCCAATGCAAGGCCATCCTGCTTGACGGCAGCAAGGCAAAGTTCCGGTGTCCTGGATTTTTCAGGAACGTATTTCAATTCCTTACTGGACTGCTTGAGGGCATGACGGTAAATTTTGGGTGTCCTGAACTTTTTCGGAACATACCGCAATGCGTGGTCACTGTTCTTGACGGCAGTCAGACAAAGCTTACGGGTCAAGAACCGCTTGGGCACCTTTTCCAGAAGCCCACCATCTTTTCTCACAGCAAAAAGACAGAAATCCTTTGTCTTGATGGCATCAGGAACAGCTTCCAGGATAAAACTGTCAGAATATTTCTTCGTAACAACCGCTAGACGGCACATTGCCTCGGTGCGCAGTTTTTCAGGCACCTCAAACAAGGCATCGCCATTCCGGCGGACAGCCTCCATATAAAAATCCGGTGTCTGATAGTTTTCAGGGATATCTCTCATAGCAGTTCCAGCTTCGTCAATTGCTTCAAAACAAAGGTCAGGGGTTCTCAATGCTTCCGGGACATATTCCAGCAACGTCCCAGAAAAATGGATGGCTGCCAGGCATACCGCACGTGTCTTCAGCACTTCTGGCATATACTGGATCCCTTCAGGATTGCTGTGCATCGCAACACGGCACAATCCATAAGTCTTCAAGGATTCAGGGACGAATTTCAGTACACCACCGTCCTGCCGGACAGCCGCCAGGCAGACTTCCTCAGTCTTGAGGTTCTCAGGGACATATTCAAGTGCCCATCTTTCTGACTTGACAGCGGCAATACAGATGTCATGGTCCTTCAGTTTCCCAGGAACAAACTGAAGGGCACATCCTACCTCCCGCACTGCTTCAAGACAGAGTGAAAACGTCTTGAGCCTTTCAGGTACCCATTTCAAGGCAAAACCGTCCTGCCGGACAGCCGCAAGACAGCATTCAGCCGTCCTCAGCCCTTTCGGCACATATTGCAGGGCAATCCCCTCATTCTTCACCGCTTCAAGACAGAGGGCAACAGTCTTCAATGCCCTAGGAACATACCGTAGGGCAGTGCCATCGTCCTGCACGGCAGCCAGACAGATTTCCGTTGTCCTTAAGTCTTTCGGCAGGTACTTCAGGGCATTGCCGTCATTCTTTTCAACTGCACTGCAGAATGCCGGAGTCCGCAGGCTGTCCGGCACCGCCTCAAGCAAAAAGGCATCATTCCCTTGACAGGAAGAAAAGAAATCAGGGGAAAGCAATTCCATGGCAAGCACCTTCCAAGACAGATCCACATTGAACCTGTCTGACATTATCCAGACTCATGCGTCAATATATGTCGTGGCAGGATCCCGGAACAATCTCTGCCCTCTTATCCCTGTTCCTGCTGCTGTAAGAAAACTTCCCTGATCCTTGCCAGCAGGCCACTGGTGCGTTCCGTCTTCTGCTTCACCGCAAGGTTGTAAACCGCCTGTGAACCGAAAAGCGCCAGGGAACCGGTTCCCCTTTCCTTATCCACCTTGACACGGGTGACAGCGGTATAGAGCAGCTCTTTGGTAGCCAGCTGGTTATTTCCGTCCATCGGCAGGAAGACACCGACATCCTCATACTCTGACCCCTGTGACTGATGGATGGTGATGGCAAAGGCCGGTTCATACTGTGGCAGCCTGCCGAGAGCCAGTGTTTTCTGCCGGTCACCAAAATAAACCTGGATGTCCTTCTGTCCAGGGGATGATGAAGGCAGGACAACCCCAATATCCCCATTGTAAATATCCAGC
>CALGGD010000185.1 GCA_937916185.1 uncultured Oxalobacter sp.
GGCATCCAGCTTCATGGCAGCCACCCCTGCCATGGCGGATTTCACCCGTATCGGCTACCAGACCGACAGCCATCATATCATCGTGGAAATCACCAACCAGAACGGGCATGTCCCAAAGAACGGCTATACCTACCTCGTCTGGAACAAACCCAACAGCCCCTATGAAAAGGATGCTCCCCTGCCCGCCTGGAAAATCGGCAAAGGCAGCTATATCAACCTGGCAAAGAAAAATATGCCTTCCATTTCAAGAAAGGCGACACAGCCATTGACCTGGTGACAGGAGACAGGAGCTGTTTCCATCATCTGCCTGCTGATGCACTGGGCGAACTGATTGTCCATGTCAAAGGCAGGGAAAAAGCCAGGTACTGGCTTTATGAGGGAGACTGATGAAAAAACACTTCTATCTACTTGCCTTTCTGACTGCCTTGGCAGGTTTTTCCCTGACGGCCCATGCCATGGAGGTTCCTGAATACCGGGCCACCTTCATCCGGGATTTCCAGACCCAGACCCAGCATATCCGTTCAGTCACAGCAAAAAACAGCCGGTACGGTGAAATGCTGGTTTTCTGGAACAAACCCAAACCCTATGGGCATCCGTCTGCTGACCTGCTGCTGACGAATGGCGAACCGGAGGACGGCCTTCCAGAAGACGGGAAATGCGGTGTTGAGCGGATTGACTTCCATCAAGGCTCTTCCGAAACCATCCTGGAAATCTACCGGGGAGCTGGATGCAAAGACCCTGCCCATCCTGAAGGTTCCATTGGTGAGATACGGACCTTCAGCCATGGGAAATGGTCCCGGGATTTCATCTACCGGAAAGACTGGCTGTTCAAGTAACAACCAGCCCCTGCAACCGGTTGCCCAACAGGAAAGCCGCCAAGTTCCATCCTTGGCGGCTTGCCCGTGGCAATATACCGTATAGGACAGCTTATTCCTTCATGACCTTGCGGAATTCAGCAGGCACTTCATACTGTTTCTTCGCTGCATTGTACTTGGCTTCATAGGTCTTGTTGTTGAACGCTTCAGCCTTGTGGGCGGCATTCACCTTGAATGTCAGGCCTTTGTAGCCGGTATCCGGATCAACCGGTCCATTGGACATCATCGGTGCAGAAACATGATATGGGATCTTGCTGTCTGTGAAACGTGTACGGACTTTCGCAACCTGTTTGACGGAACTGCCGTCAAATGCATAAAGTTTCGTCACATCATAGGCCGCACGGCGCCAGTCGTCATGATGTTCCCCAGGTTTCTCAACCGGCCATTCAATGGTGACAGTCTCCCTCACTGAGATACCCGCAATGCCCTGACCGAGTGGCGTATTCATGACCTGATGGCTGTCATGCTCGTTCTGGGAGGAACGCCATTCTTTCGTGAACGGCAGTTTGGCAACCACCTGGCCATCCTTGTCAACAGCAACGACGGCAATACCGCCATCGGCTTTTTCATTCAGTTCACCCTTGACCAGTTTGCCTTTGCTCTGCAGGATGACATAGTCAATTTTGGTCTTGTTGCCATCCTTGAACAGGGTGTACTTGCTTGTGGTGTTCGGAGCAAGGCAATAGCTGTCAGCCCCACTCTTCACCACCCAGCACTGGTTCTTTTCATCGAAGTCCTTGTATTCGTTGGCAACAATCTTCTTCACATCTTCACTGATTGGTTTAACCGCATCGGAAGCAGCCACTGGAGCAGATGCAGCAGCATCACTGCCTGCTGGTTTTGGCGCTTCTTTCTTGCCACCACAGGCTGTAAGGGAAAGCAGCAATGCCGGGACAGCAGCCAGCGTAAAAAGTTTCTTCATATCCATATCCACCCTCTATTTGGAAAAACCGGGAAAAGCAGACAGGGGAAACAGCCGCCTGCCTGCTGCCAGAATCAGCTTCCT
>CALGGD010000186.1 GCA_937916185.1 uncultured Oxalobacter sp.
AGCACACTGCTGTTCTTACGGACGATGATGAGCTGACCTGATCCAGGATATGGCATTTCCAGTTTCAACGCCTCAAATTCCTCCTTCAGCTTTTTTTCCGCATAGCTGTTGATGGCCTCGACACTCATCTTCCCATGCCGGACCGCCGCCAATGCCTGGAAGCGTTTTGCAGATTCCCATAATCCAGAGACATCCTGAGGATTCTCCAGATAAGACTTGACAGCACGGGCGTATTTCCTGAGCTGTCCATCAAGCCATTCCCGGGCAGGTAAAGACAATGCCCCCTTCTGCAGCCCGTCTGATGAAAACGCCTTGCCAATCCTGTTATACAGACCATTTTCCCAGTCCGGGATACTGTCATCACCGTTCTTGATGTTTTCCGCCATCATGCCTAAAGGACTGTCTTCTGGAAACCGGTAGCTGGTTGTCAACTCCGAAACATGTCCCTCCTTGAGCAGACAGCCATCATCGCAGATATCCGCCAATATCGAACCCGGGCCCACTGCGGCAAGCTGGTTGGGATCCCCCAACAGGATAACCCGTGTCCGTGAAGGGTCAATCACAGACAGAAAACGCACAGCCAGCTCGATATCAATCATCGACGCCTCATCGACCACCAGCACATCACAGTCAAGCGGTTTTCCTGCAGAAGGCCTCAATCCGTTTGACTGTGGGTCTGTCAACCATTTGTGCATCGTATGGGCGACCAGTTCAGGTTCCTTTTTCCCAAGGAGAGGGAACAGCCCCTGGTTCTTTCCGTCATGGATAGAACCCCTGATAGATTCCAGCATACGTCCTGCCGCCTTCCCGGTCGGGGCTGCCAGGACAATCCTGATAGATTCATCTGACGACAAAAGGCATTCCAGGACAGTGGCGACCGCTGTCGTCTTGCCGGTACCTGGACCTCCTGAAATAATGGAAAGCCTCTTGGTGAGTGTGTTCTTGACAGCCTCCCTGCGTTCAGCATCTGGATCCGATGACCCATTTCTCTTGGGCAGCAGCGAATCCAGCTTGCCAAACGAGGCATCCTCCGCCCTGGCTTCCCTGGCAAGAGACACCAGCAGTCCAGCCAGCCGCTTTTCCATCTGCCAATAACGTTTGAAGTAAATCCGGGATGCTGCCGCATCATCCTGTTCCGGGTCATAAACCAGAGGGACATTGCCTGCTTCCGCATCCTTCTGCTCCTGCATCAGATGGGATTCCAGCAGCAGATCAACTGCTGCCTCCGCTTCTGCCAAGGAAACCTCCGTAATATCAGCCACCGCCTGCAACGTCACGCACAAGCCCCCTTCAGCACTGGTTTCAGACAACGCCTGATAGACATAACCAAGTGCCTGACGGATGGCATCCTCTTGACCTGACCATCGGGACTGCTCCTGTTCCCATTGGCGTTTTGCCATCGCCAGATGGACATCCGCATAATACCGGACAGCATTACCGGCATCAGCCTTCCTTCTTTCCTCCGGTCCCAAGGGATTACCGGTCTCCAATTCAGGATTCCTGTCATCTGTTTCCATCATCCACTCCCTCAATCCGTACCAGACCGTCCCGACAGGATACCGTTCAATGCGATGACACTGTCTTTAAGCCTTTCCATCGGCATACAGAAAATGCCAAGGTTGCCATCCGCTTCATCAACCCCTCTCAGGAAAACATAGATTGCCCCGCCAATCATCCCAAGCACCTCATCAGACGCCTTTTCAGGATTCCGCAGCTGCAGATAGCGGAACAGCGCAACCGTATAACAGAGCGCCTGCAGCCTGTAATGGTGTTCATCCATCACTTTTTCCATCGCCTGCCGGGTATAGTTCCTTGGGTTGTCGCAGGAATCCTCCGTATCGATGGCATTGCTCTTCCAGTCGATCACCCAGTATCTGCCATCAGTGTTTTTCAGCAGCAGGTCTATCTGCCCTGTCATGTAGCCTTTCAGGGATTCCTCAGCAGAAGATGTCCCGGTTTCCAAAGACAGCCCTGCCAGTTCCCTGCTCCTGACAATGCTCCCGACATTCCAGCCATTCTCCGGATCCCCCGGCACCTTCAGCAGGAAATCAATTTCAGGGACAACCTGCTGGCTGCGGATAAGCGCACTGAGGTCAATGCCCGTATTCCCCCCCGTCACAGGAATCGTTCTCGTCAGCAGGAGGCGCAGGCAGTTTCCTATCCACCTCTCACAATATTCAGAATATGAGTTCGGCGTTTCCTCTTCCCTGTATCCCAGCCTTTCCAGACAGGCACGCTGGAACGTCAGACTGCGTTTTCCAGCAAAAAAAGCCTTGCCCTTCATCTCATTGGCAATGAATGCCCTGAGGGCCTCATCTGCCCCATCCTTCACTGTGATACGTTTCTTGACAGCTTTCTCAATCAGCTTATGCAGGAAATCCCCCGCCACCGTCCCTTTCGGAAACGCTGCAAAGCCATTGTTTTTTCCAGAAAAAGAGTTCTTCTTATCCAGCTTACGGTTGATGCCGGAAAAACTGGTCCTGCCCCAAGTCTTCGGCATACCATGGCCGGGGACCGTTTCATAGGTGCCCTGTACTGGAACCAGGTGAGTGCCGTCCACCGGGATTTCCCGGGAATCTTTCCTGTCGGCAACATGCTTCCATTGATAAAAATCATCAACATCCAACTCTTACAGCGGAATATCCGCCAGTGCCCGGTAGGCGCTGGCTTCACCTGTCCCGCCATCTGCTGAGAAAAGGTTTACCAAAGCCGCCTTGACAGCATCCAATGAAATTTTCTTTTTCCTGTCAGGATCATCATTCCCCTTTTCCGGTTCATGGGAATATGAAGTCAGCCGTCCAGACTACCATGAATCGATTTCCCTTGCCAGACTGGCCTGTTTCCTGTTGGTGTCCTGGTGTTTCTTCGCCACCTTGACACGTTCCGCTTCCGCTTTCCTGACAGATTCTTCCGGACTGGCAAGCCGGTATTCATCGGCATACACCATCGGTTCCGCATACAATGCCCGGACATATGCGCTGGCGATACAGTCAATCGAGAACGTTGAGAAAGGTTCTTTTGCAGTTGGCGGAACACCCAGCACCAGCGGCAGG
>CALGGD010000187.1 GCA_937916185.1 uncultured Oxalobacter sp.
GATCGGTACCCTGGCAAGCACAGCGCGGGAAGCAGGTTTCCAGGTCATTGTCGCGACCGGTGACAAGGATCTCGCCCAGATTGTCGATGACAGGACAAGGCTTGTCGATACCATGAACAACAGGATTCTTGACCGGGATGGTGTCATCGGGAAATTCGGTGTGCCGCCAGAACAGATCATCGATTACCTGTCCCTGACCGGTGACAGTTCAGACAACATTCCGGGTGTCAGCAAGGTCGGTCCGAAGACCGCCGCAAAATGGCTGGCACAATATGGTTCACTGGACAATATCATCCAACATGCGGAAGACATCCCAGGCGCAGCCGGCAACCATCTGCGCGATGCCCTTGAATGGCTGCCACAGGCACGCAGGCTGGCCACCATCCGTTCCAACAGCGACCTGGGAACCCAGGTCACTTCGATCACGGGCAGCCTGAAAAAACAGGAAAAGGACATTGAGGGGCTGAAAAAGGCTTTTGCCCATCTTGGCTTCAGGAACATGCTGAAGGAACTGACCGGTGATACGGCTTCTGTGAAACCATCAGAAAAAAGGGAAACATCCCCGCTTCCACAGATCGGGCTGTTTGAAGGACAGGTCAGCCATTTCGACCAGACCGGACTGTATGAGACTGTCCAGACCATGGAACAGCTTGACCGGTGGCTGCAACGGATTGACCAGGCAGAACTGACTGCCATCGACACCGAAACCTCGTCACTGGACGCGATGACTGCCCGGCTGGTCGGCATCTCCCTGTCTGTCAAGGCAGGGGAAGCCGCCTATATTCCAGTCGGACACCAGACTTTGGGCGCAGAACAGCTTCCCTGTGACCAGGTGCTTGGAAAACTGAAACCCTGGCTCGAAAACCCGGATTGCCTGAAAGTCGGGCAGAACATCAAATACGACAGCCATATCCTTGCCAATTACGGTATCCAGATACAGGGCATCGCCCATGACACCATGCTGGAATCCTATGTCTTGGAATCCCACCGCCGCCATGACATGGATTCCCTGTCAGAACGTCTGTTGGGACATAAACCCATTTCTTATGAGGAAGTCTGCGGAAAAGGCGCTGCCCAGCTGGGCTTTGAAGAGGTGGATATCGAAACCGCCTCACGTTATGCCGCCGAGGATGCCGATGTCACGCTACAGCTTCACCAGGTTTTGTGGAAAACCCTCCGCCAGCACGGAAAGATGCGGGATGTTTACCGTCAGATTGAAATGCCTGTGCTGTCCATCCTCCAGAAAATGGAACACAATGGGGTTCTGATTGACAGCCGGCGGTTGCTGCAGCAGTCCACCCTGTTGGGACAGACCATGGAGAAGCTGACCCAACAGGCCTACCGTCTCGCTGGAAAAACCTTCAACCTGAACTCGCCGAAACAGCTGGGCGCCATCCTGTTTGATGACCTGAAACTGCCGGTCATCAAGAAAACCCCTTCCGGAACGCCTTCCACCAATGAGGAAGTCCTTGAAAAACTGGCGTTGGATTACCCTTTGCCGAAAGTCATCCTGGATTACCGTGGCATGGCGAAACTCAAGTCCACTTACACGGACAAATTGCCAAAGATGGTCAACCCGGCAACAGGGCGGGTGCATACCAACTATGCCCAGGCTGTCGCTGTGACGGGCAGGCTGGCTTCCAATGACCCGAACCTGCAGAACATCCCGGTCAGGACTGAGGAAGGCCGTCATATCCGTGAAGCTTTCATCGCCCCTGAAGGGCACTTCATCGTCTCAGCCGATTATTCCCAGATTGAACTGCGCATCATGGCACACCTGTCTGGCGATAAACGCCTGCTCGAAGCTTTCCATCAAGGAGAGGACATCCACCGTGCCACCGCAGCGGAAATCTTCAATCTCACACCGCTTGAGGTCACCCCTGACCAACGCCGCTATGCCAAAACCATCAATTTCGGACTGATTTACGGCATGAGCGCCTTTGGTGTCGCCGCCAGCCTCAACATCAGCCGGACGGATGCCAAAAATTATATCGACCGTTATTTCCAGCGTTATCCAGGCGTTGCCGCCTATATGGAGAACACCCGGAAACAGGCGGCGGAACAGGGGTATGTCGAGACGGTTTTCGGCAGAAGGCTCTGGCTTCCGGAAATCCGCTCGACAGGCGCACGCAGACAGGCGGCGGAGCGGGCTGCCATCAATGCGCCGATGCAGGGAACCGCCGCTGACATCATCAAACTGGCGATGATTGCGGTGGATGACTGGCTTGCTTCAGAAAAACTTGCGTCAAAACTCATCATGCAGGTCCACGATGAACTGGTCCTTGAAGTCCCTGAGAACGAACTGGCAGTCATCCGGAAACGCCTGCCTGAACTGATGGCGCAGGCGGCACAGCTGGATGTCCCGCTGATTGCTGAAGTCGGCTATGGCAGGAACTGGGACGAAGC
>CALGGD010000188.1 GCA_937916185.1 uncultured Oxalobacter sp.
CAACGACGTGAAGGTGAAGGTGGTGAAGAACAAAGTGGCCCCACCGTTCCGCCGTGCCGAGTTCGAGATCATGTACGGCGAGGGAATATGCCGTGTAGGAGAGGTCGTCGACCTTGGCGTTAACTTCGGCATACTCGAGAAGAGCGGCTCCTGGTACAGCTACAACGGCGAACGGCTCGGACAGGGCAAAGACAATGTCCGCGCCTATCTCAAGAGCAACCCAGCGGTTGCCCGTGAGATTGAAAACAAAGTCCGTGCGGCAAAGGGCATTGGGGAAATGCCTGTTATCGAAGCAGACAGTTGATATGTCCTGCTGAACAGCCTGTTTCTGTCAACACGCCATGAAACAGAAGCCCAGCCTGAAAGCCCGTGCCCTGCGGTTCCTCGCCAGCCGGGAACACAGTGCACGGGAACTTGCCGCAAAACTGAAACCTTATGCTGAGGAAACAGATGACATTGAATCCCTGATTCAATGGCTGCAGGAAAAGGGCTTCCTGTCAGAAGGGCGGTTTGCGGAAACCTATGCCAGGCACCGGGCAGCCCGCTATGGCAGCCGGAAAATCCTTTATGACCTGCAGAACCACCAGCTTCCCAGCTCAGTGATGCAGGAAATCACCGAAACCCTGGAAGAAACCGAACTGCAACGGGCTTTTGCCCTCTGGGAACGCAAATTCGGCAAACCGCCTGAAACCCTGCCCGAAAAAGCCAAGCAGATACGGTTCCTGCAACAACGTGGCTTCCTTGGCAACATCATCCGGCAGGTCATCAAAGGCGACCTGCCGGATTTTGATTGAATATATTTGGATAGTTCTGCCAGTTGTCATTCACCAGACGCCAAAGAATATAAATAGAATAAGTTGTTGAAAACAAAGACTAATGAATAACGAAAGCGAAATCATCATCTATCAGTCTGAAGACGGATTGACAAAACTGGATGTCAAGATGGAAGGCGAGACTGTATGGCTCTCGCTGGATCAGTTGGCAGACCTTTTCCAGCGCGACAAATCGACTGTTTCACGGCATATCAGGAACATCTTTTCCGAGGGAGAATTAAGCGTAGATTCAGTTGTTGCAAATTTTGCAACAACTGCCTCGGACGGGAAAATATACCAAGTTTCCTATTACAACCTGGATATGATTATCTCTGTCGGTTACCGCATCAAGTCTTCCACTGCCACACGTTTCAGGCAATGGGCAACGCCTGAAGCTATTATTAGCATCTTAAAATCCTGTAATTGATTGCCTATTTTCAATAACTCTTATCACTTGATTGACAAAAACACCAGAAATAGAGAACACCATTATGAATGACAGAAATAGCAATAAACCCCATCGGGTGATTTTTTTAGCGTCATTACTCAAAGCAGTTGAGCAAGGCGATGCTGAAGCCCAGTGCGAACTTGGAAGGATGTATGCCAGTGGAGCAGGCATTCCAAAAGATTCCAAAATGGCTTTCTCGTTATGGATGGGCGCTGCCAATCAAGGAAATGCTGATGCCCAAAACAACCTTGGACTGATGTTCGCAAATGGCGATGGTGTCCCCCAAGACTTTCGCAAAGCTTTTGAATGGTTTCAAAAAGCAGCTGAACAAGGGCACGCCTGGGCACAGTACCACCTTGGACTCATGTACAGAAATGGACATGGTATTCCCTTGGATCACCAGAAGGCTGCTGAATGGTATGAGAAAGCCGCCGAACAGGGACATCTCTGGGCACAACACGATCTCGCTGCACTATACCTGAATGGACAAGACTTCTCAAAAGCCCTTAAGTGGTATCTCAAAGCAGCAGAGCAAGGGGAACCTGATTCCCAGTACAACATTGGCATCATGTATCTGAAGGGACGTGGCACGTCACAAAATCCTCAGAAAGCCATGGAGTGGTACCAAAAGGCAGCAGAGCAGGGACATGATGGCGCACAGCATGACCTTGGACTGATGTATGCAACAGGACTGGGCATTCCCCAGGACTTTCAGAAAGCCTTTTACTGGTGGACGGCATCAGCTGAACAGGGAAATGTTCATGCACAATACCATCTTGGAATCATGTACAAAAATGGATATGGCGTTCCGCAGGACAACTCAAAGGCATCTGAATGGGCGCTTAAAGCTGCAGAACAGGGACTTCCTGAGGCAAAGAAACTATTGCAACATCTAATGGAACAGAATGAATATAAGCATCCAAGACCTTGAACGGCTTGCCGACCAAGGCAATATTGAGGCGCAGATTGCATTGGGCGGGATATACCATACCGGCGAATCCGTTGCACGGGATGACCGTAAAGCGTTGCAATGGTGGTTGAAGGCCGCCAAGTAAAGATACGCACCTGCGAAACAGTTACTGGAAAAGCTGTAATCCCTGATTCTCCGAAACCTACCTGAAAGAAGGTCCACCGCCGACACGCTGTGTCCTGTAAGACCACCACAACAGGAGGAGGCCAAACACAACCATAGGCAAGGACAGCATCTGCCCAGCGGAAATCGTGAAGACTCCCAGGTTGACTTCATAATCGGGAATGCGGAAGTACTCGGTGAAGAATCTGGCAGAACCATAAAGCAGGCAGTACATGCCACTGACCGCAGCACGGGGGCGTTCTTTCCGTGAATACAGCCACAGCAGTACAAACATCAGCAGGCCATCCACCAGCATCTGATACAGCGGGGAGGGATGGCGCGGCAGCATATCGAAATTCGGCCAAACCATCGCCCAAGGCAGGTCAGGCGAAGCCACCCGCCCAGGCAGTTCTGCATTGATGAAGTTGCCCAACCGTCCACAGGCATAGCCGATGGGAATTGTCGGTGCGATGAAATCCATTGTATCCCAGAAAGCCTTGCCATTCTTGCGGCTCCAGAACCACATGGCAATCAGCACACCCAGGAAACCGCCATGGTAAGACATGCCGCCCTGCCAGACCGCAAATATCTCCATCGGATGCGAGAAGAAATATTTCGGATTGTAGAACAGCACTTCGCCCAGACGGCCACCGACAATCACGCCAAATACCCCATAGAACAGGATGTCATCCAGGTTCTTCGGTACCCATCCTGCCCTGGCAATATGTGGTTGTGTCCTGATACGCACCCGTCCAAGGATGATGAAGAACAGGAAGCCGCACAGATACATCAGCCCATACCAATGGACCGCCACAGGTCCAATGGAAAAGGCGACAGGATTCGGTAAAGGATGAACCAGCATGATAAATACACCGTGATACGGTATCGGTTTAAAAGTCTTAAAAAACGATAGTGCTATATAATAGCTTATTTACGGAAGTGCCGACCATAAATGGTCTGGCAGGACTGGCAGATATATCAGGAAAGCGTTTCCATACCCTGTTCCTGATACTTGGATAAAAAGAACCGATTTATTTGGAGATAAACAATGCCCCGTTACCGTTCCTGGACTTCCACCCACGGAAGAAACATGGCTGGTGCACGTGCACTGTGGCGTGCAACCGGTGTGAAAGATGGTGACTTTGACAAGCCGATCATCGCTGTTGTCAACTCATTCACCCAATTTGTCCCGGGTCATGTCCATCTGAAAGATATGGGACAGATGGTCGCCCGTGAAATCGAAAAAGCGGGAGGCATCGCCAAGGAATTCAACACCATTGCCATTGACGACGGCATTGCCATGGGGCACGGCGGCATGCTCTATTCCCTGCCACACCGTGAACTGGTCGCCGACTCCATCGAATACATGGTTGAGGCACACTGTGCGGACGCAATGATCTGCATCTCCAACTGCGACAAGATCACCCCAGGGATGCTGATGGCAGCCATGCGCCTGAATATCCCGACCATCATGGTTTCCGGCGGTCCGATGGAAGCCGGTAAGCTGACCACAGTCATCCCCGGAGAGCAGGTCATCAAGGTTGACCTGATTGACGCGATGATCCAAGCAGGCAATCCGAACAACAGCGATGAACTGGTTGCAGACTATGAACGCTGTGCCTGCCCGACCTGTGGTTCCTGTTCCGGCATGTTCACCGCCAATTCGATGAACTGCCTGATGGAAGCCTTGGGCATGGGTCTGCCGGGCAATGGCACCATGCTGGCAACCCACGCTGACCGTAAGGAAATCTTCCTGAAAGCCGCCCGCCAGATTGTCGAGAACACCAAACGCTGGTACGAACAGGATGATGCTTCTGTCCTGCCCCGTTCCATTGTCACCAAGGCGGCTTTGGAAAATGCGATGGCACTGGATGTCGCCATGGGCGGTTCCACCAACACCGTGCTGCACCTGCTTGCCATCGCCAATGAAGGCAATGTCCCGTTCATCATGGAAGACATTGACAGGGTTTCCCGCAAAGTCCCCTGCATCTGCAAGGTCTCTCCGGCAACCCATGACTATTATGTCGAAGATGTCCACCGTGCTGGTGGTATCCTCGGCATCATGGCGGAACTGAACCGTGCCGGTCTGATTGACACCTCCTGCCTCACGGTTTATGGCGGCACCATTGGTGATGCCTTGGCAAAATATGACATTGTCACCAGCAATGACCCTGCTATTGAGTCCTTTTACCGCGCGGCCCCTGGCGGTGTCCGCACCATTGAGCCATTTTCCCAAGACAAACGCCATGCAACCCTCGACAAAGACCGCACTGCTGGCTGTATCCGTGATCTGGCACATGCCTATACCATTGAAGGCGGGCTGTCTGTCCTGTTCGGCAACATCGCTGAAAACGGCTGCATCGTGAAGACAGCAGGTGTGGATGAAAGCATCTTTGTCTTCTCTGGGAAAGCCCGCATCTATGAAAGTCAAGAAGATACGGTTGAAGCCATCCTGGGTGACAAAATCAATCCTGGCGATGTCATCATTGTCCGTTATGAAGGACCTAAAGGTGGTCCTGGTATGCAGGAAATGCTATACCCGACCTCCTACATCAAATCCAAAGGGCTGGGTAAATCCTGTGCATTGTTCACAGACGGCCGTTTCTCCGGCGGTTCTTCCGGCCTGGTCATCGGCCATGCTTCCCCTGAAGCCGCTTCCGGTGGTGCCATCGGCCTGATTGAAGAAGGCGATATGATTGACATCGACATCCCTGCCCGGACCATCCAGCTGCGTGTCAGCGATGAAGAACTGGCATCCCGCCGGGCAAAGATGGAAGCCAAAGGGGCAGATGCCTGGAAACCGAACCGTTCCCGTGTGGTTTCCAAGTCCCTGAAAGTCTATGCCGCCACCGCAGCATCCGCTGACCGTGGCGCCATCCGTGAACTGAAAGAATAACCGGTCCAAGCAGAATTCCATCATGGACAAGAAAACGACAACTAAAAGCGATGTCTGGTCTGGCCGTTTCTCTGAGCCTGTCGATGAACTCGTCCAGCGTTATACGGCATCTGTGACCTTTGACAAGCGCATGGCGGCTTTCGACATCCAGGGTTCCCTGGCACATGCCGAAATGCTCTGCGCCCAGAAAATCCTGACTGAACAGGATCTGACTGACATCCAGCGGGGTCTGGCGCAGATCCTGGAAGAAATCAACGATGGCAGGTTCAACTGGTCCATCGGACTGGAAGATGTGCATATGAACATCGAACGCCGTCTAACCGACCTCATCGGTGATGCCGGCAAACGCCTGCACACCGGCCGTTCCCGCAATGACCAGGTGGCAACAGATATCCGGCTTTACCTGCGCTCTGCCATTGATGCCATTGATGGCTTGCTGAAGAACCTCTGTAAATCGCTGGCTGACCTAGCGGAAAAACATGCTGACACCATCCTGCCAGGGTTCACCCATAT
>CALGGD010000189.1 GCA_937916185.1 uncultured Oxalobacter sp.
CCCCCCTGAAGCCATTGCCAGGAATCCCGCCAGCATCACAGGCAGGTATCTGGGCGCCATGCTGAAACCCCGGGGAAAAGCAGTATCAGACACCCGTTCCGGCAAAACAGCCCCCCGGAAAACAGCACGCAAACAGGCAGATGCCTGAAAAACCGGCAGCCGGCAGGCCTAAACCGCCTGTCCAGGAAAGCTCACGGCATCCCTCTCTCAGTCTGCACTGAAAATATACTCCTCAGCACCGACAACACTGTCCCTGCCACCCCGCAGGACAAGGACATCCTCCGCCTCAATCCTGATATCTGGGCCGGGTTCCAGCTTGACGGCATGACGGACAACGGCAACCACATCCGCCCTGGGCTCAGGAAACGGGATACCGTCCACACCCAGTCCGATGACAGGCGAACCGGGAGGCACCCGTACCGAATGGAGATACCGTGATGTGTCTTCCATGAAAGCCGCTTCCAGGTCTCCATGGAAATACTCCCGCAGGTTGGCATACCGCGACATACGGGCAGCCCTGACACGCCGCAGGATCTGCTTCATGGAAACCCCGGCGGCAAACATTGCACTGGAAGCCAGCACAAGAGAGCATTCGAGGACTTCAGGCACAACCTCATCCGCTCCCGCCTGCCTGAACTGGTCAAGATCGCTTTCATCATTGCACCGGACAATGACAGGGACATCCGGGGCAATGCTCTTGGCATAATGCAGCACCCGCATTGCGGCATCCCGCCTGTCCAGTGTGATGATGACACTTGAGGCGCGGTCAATCCCCGCAGCGACCAACGCCTCACGCCGGGTGCCATCCGCATACGAAACCTTCTCCCCGGCAATCTCGGCTTTCCTGACACGTTCGGGATCCAGATCCAGCGCCCTGTACGGAATCTCCTGCTCCGCCAGCAGCCTGGCAACCGCCTGGCCAGTCTTACCGAAACCGCAGATAATGACATGCTTACGCAACAGCATGACCTGGCTGGCGATCCTGGTCAGCGCCACTGACCGTTTCATCCATTCATCCATTGAGAACCGCGAGGCAATCTTATCGGCATTCATGATGATGAACGGCGCCATCAGCATTGAAACCACCATGGATGCCAGGGTCGCCTGATAGAACCATGGTTCGATCAGATTATAGTTGGCAACCTGGTTGACAAGGACAAAACTGAATTCACTGGCCTGCGAGAGAACCAATGCAACCTTGATGCTGACGCCTTTGGAAGCCCCGAAAAACCGGGTGACAATAGCCGTCACACCGAACTGGAAAATAAAGGCGCAGACAATCATGATGAGGATGACCCACCACCGGTCCCTGACAAGCCACAGGTTGAGCATCATGCCGATGGTGATGAAATAAAGCCCCAGCAGCACATCCCGGAAAGATTTGATATCCGTTTCGACCTCATGCCGATAGCGGGTTTCCGCAATGAGCATGCCCGCCACAAAAGCACCCAGTTCAAGAGACAGCCCAATCGCCTCTGTAATCCACGCGGCACCCAGGGTCATCAACAGCAGGTTCAGCATGAAGAGTTCCTGGGAACCGGTTCCAGCAACAATCCCCAGCCAGCGGCTCATCACCTGCTTACCGATCAGGAACATGACACCCAGGGCAAAAACCACCTTTGCCAGCGTCAGTCCGACAGCTATCCAGATATTGCCTGAATCCGAAGCCAGGGAAGGCACAATCATCAGGAGGATGACGATTGCGATGTCCTGGAAAAGCAGGATCCCGATAACCCGCCGCCCATACTCCGTTTCAAGCTCCATCCGGTCTGCAAGCATCTTGGTGACAATCGCTGTGGATGAAAGCGCCCAGGCGCCGCCAAGGGCAAACGCCGCCTGCCATGACATCCCCAGTTCCGGGATAACGAGCGCCATGATGCCTGAAATGATGATGGCGACAATGACAGAAGCCGTGACCTGGGCGAAACCCAGCCCGAAAACAATCTTCCGCATTGTCATCAACTGCTTGAATGAAAATTCCAGCCCAACGGTGAACATCAGGAAGACGACACCGAATTCGGCAAGGCTCTGCAGGGGACCGGCGTCACCGACAAGCCCCGTGGCATATGGGCCGACCACGACACCGACAGCCAGGTATCCCAGGATGGAAGGCAGTTTGAAATAGCGGAAAGCCAAGACACCAATCACAGCCGTCCCCAGCATGAGCAAGACAAATTCAAGGGAGGACTGCATGTGCATGGGCAATGACCTGACCGGTTGGATGGATTAAAAAGCAAGCTTGCTGATATTATCGCCTATTCAATGCAGGATGTCCTGAAAAAATACGCTTTTCGGGTACATTGACCATTTTCCATGAAAAACCCGCTGTCTTTCGATAAGCAGGATTCATGCCTGAATGACCCTCCAGGTCTTTTTCGGTTTATACTTCTGCATAGTGATAAAAAATACATTGACCATGCCAATTGATAAAGAACGCGCCCTGAAACTGGCTGATGATACCCTCCGTATCGAATCCCAGGAACTGGAGGCGCTCAGGAACCGCCTGAAACATGAGGATTCAGCCAACTTTGCTGAATCCGTTTCTTTGCTGCTGGGCTGCAAAGGACGTGTCGTTGTCTCCGGCATCGGCAAATGACCTGGCCAGATCCATAACCACGGTACTCTTGCCTTCGTTCGGAAGAGAGCTGGTGAACAGAATCGTTTTCACATCGTCCCCGCAGAAGCCGATATTGGTC
>CALGGD010000190.1 GCA_937916185.1 uncultured Oxalobacter sp.
CCAATCCCCAATCCCCAATCCCCATATTTTATATATATCATTTTTATATATGCTTTAGTAATTTAAATATTTATCTAATATTATTAAAAATGAATCCAGAAAAATATTTGAACAATTTCGACTGTACTCAAATATACAAGCAGATTCTGCAAAAATACAACATTACTTCAATGGAAGAAAATTACTCACGTCATTTGACCGAATTAAAAAAAAAATATCAATCCTTAATCCCAATTTTAAAAAAAAAATCATACTTCGATGAAATGCCTTCTTTCAACGAAGATCTCTTATTAGACGTGATAATTCTTAACACGCCTTTCGTCCCAGAAGAAAAACGAGCGAATTTTAAACTATTTTTAGAAAAAAAAACTTTCTCAGGATTTAAAGAGCATATTAAAGAATACATTTTCCCTTATAAAAACACCGACAAAGATAAATTAGACAATAATGGCATATTAATAATAAAAGTAGTAAGTATTGAAATTTCTTACAAAGTGGCTCAAGCTTTGAATGGTACTGAAGTAGTCAAAGGAAGAAAATTAATAGCATTAACATATCCAGAATTTGAAAAGATCAGTAAAATGTCGAACACCGAACACGAAAAAGAAATTAAGATGGTTGAAAATTGGGAAAAAAATAATTTTGAGGAAATGATGTTCATAGAATCTAAAGACACTATTAGTATTGGAAAAGTGCATTTTTTGAAGAAAACTTTTGAAAAAAAATATGAACTGAAAAATAATAAGGATATAAATGATATTAAATGGAGTCCACAAGGAAAATATTTAGTAATAAGTAAAGATGATCAAATTTTGTTCTATGGAGGCAATAGTGATAAGCCTTTGAATGAGTTGAATTTTCATTCGCATTATTATAATATTTCCAATGATGAAAATTATATAATCACTTTTAGTGGATATAAAAATAATTTTAAACCAGAGGAAAAGAAGGAAGAAAAGAAAGATGAAAAAAATGAAGAAAAGAAGGAAGAAAAGAAAGAAGAAGCCCCAAAGGAAAACCCCCAGGATAATAAGGAAGAGCTTTCCTCTTTAGAAAACGTATTTATTCGTGATATAATAACAGACCGAATAATTCGAAGTTTTAACATTACAAAAGAAGAAAAATTTTCCTTCTTTCAATGGAGTCCTGATAGTAAATATCTAGGGCGTATAAAAGAAGAAAAATTAATGGTATATGAATTACCTTCTATGAAAATGATCTTAGATAAAAAAAGTAATAAGCGTATCCCAGTAAAAGACAACGTGACAAGTTATTCTTGGTTTCCAAATAATAACATTATTATATCAGTAACAGAGAAATATGATAATAATAAAAAGAAATTATTAACAACAACAATGGACTTCATTGAAATTCCAAGTCGTATTACTTATCCCCGTTCTTCAATAGCAAATGGTTCTATAATAGATTTCGTCTGGCATAAAAACAATCACATATTAGCAATATTATCTAAAGACTTCAATCAGAATAAATATTCAGTGCGACTTATTGATTTTAATATAAAGGAAAAGACTTATATTTCAAGTAATATAAAATTACCAGAAGGAACAAAAGAAAAGCCTTTGATTGATATGAAAATATTTTGGATGGAAGATACTTTATTTATAATCCCAACACTTAAAGAAATGAACGTGAGATCAATTTCAGTGTTTCCTTATAATTTAACTAAAAAAAATTTAGAATTAGAACAATGGCCTTTAGAAGACTGTTTGGTTAATTTAAAGCATAGTGACTTTATTCCTTCTTCTAATGGTATTACTTTCATTCTTTCTTGTTTAGATAAAAATAATACTAACAACTACGGAAAAAGTGATTTATATGTGATACATAAGAATAAAATAAATCACTGTCGTGCTTTGGATTTCGGTTCTTCTTTATCACGTTTGACTTGGGATAAAGACGGAAGACTTTGCATCGTAGAGCAAAATACTGGAAAAGACAAAGAAGGCTTTCAAATACTAAACTGCGTTGGGGATTTAGTCTATGAAGAAAAAGACCAAAAATTAGTAAAGGTTGAATGGAGACTGAGACATAAGGAATTAATTGAGGAATATACTGAAGAAAAAATTATTGAGAAAGAATTTGATAATATTAGTAATAAATATAAGGAAGAAGATGATGAATTTATGAGTGAACATGATAAGAAGAAAAAAGCAATGGAAAAAACTGTGTTTGATAAATTTAGAGGGATTATGAATAAAAGATTGGAAAAATTCAAGGCCAATCGCCATCTTCCTTTACCGTTCAATCATTGCCTGGGTCTGCTTGGTTCTGATTGCCCCCAAAAAACTGTTTGCGCACAATCTGAAAGACGAGTTGTGGATGGTTGCGCTGGGATTCTTTGGAGGTTCCCTCTATTTTGCCGCCGAGAACCATGCGCTTGAATGTACTTTGGTCTCCAATGTTTCGCTGATTGTCTGCATCGCACCTTTGGTCACAGCTTTCCTGTCAATGGTTTTCTTCAAAGAAAAACCGGGCTGGAAGCTGTTTGCAGGCGCTGTCATCGCCCTGGTTGGGGTTGCTCTTGTCGTCTTCAATGGGCAGATTGTCTTCCAGCTTTCGCCCTGGGGCGATTTCCTGACGGCGGTCGCTGCAGTTTCATGGGCCTGTTACTGCATCGTCCTTAAACATCTGGGCAGCCGTTACGATGCCGCTTTCATCACCCGGAAGGTCTTTTTCTATGGCAGCCTGACCCTGATACCGTTCATCTGCTTCGAGCCTTGGACCGTGCATTTTGATGTTTTTCTCAGGTTCCCTGTCTGGGGCAACCTGCTTTTCCTGTCGGTCATCGCTTCGATGCTCTGTTTCCTGATGTGGAACAGAGCCCAGAGGGAGCTTGGTCCCATTATCGCGACAAACTATATCTATCTCATACCGTTGGTCGGTCTGCTGACCTCGGTTGCCATGCTGGGTGAACCAATCAACACCGCCATGCTGATTGGCTGTGCATTGATCCTTTCCGGTGTCTTTCTGGGACAGCGGAAATAACCATTGCCAACAGCCTGTCTATTGTCGAAGCATCATTGTTATAATCAGATGATGTACCTGATCTGCCTGGAACACCCTATGAAAAAAGCCATCCTGCCCTTCCTGCTGTTGAGTTGCCTTGTCCTGTCTGGCTGTGGCGACAGCAGGAGACCTGAAGCCTCACAGCCTGCAGAACAACCTACCGCCTCACAGCAGGGTTCACAGCCAGATGGAGAAAAACCGGCTGATGGCAAGAATGCTGAGAAGCCAGAGACATCAGCAGATACCGGTCTTGGCATCACAGCCAATGAATACCAGGTAACCTACAACAGCCATGTCGAGCAGTTCAATGCCCAGATGAAAAAGGATCCTGTCAGGATGCTTCCGCTGAACCTGAAAATCAATGGCAAGCAGTTCAACGCCTGCACGATGCCATATGCCTGCCTGAACGGTACGATGACGGAAGATGGGCAATACATCAATAAGATTTCCATTTCCGGGACCCTGACACTCCAGACGCCTAAATCCCTGGCACTGGCACCTGTCCATATGATGATCGGTACGGTATCCGCCATCAAGGGCGCTTCCATTCCTGACATCAAGGACCTGCTTGATAAACTGTCAGGTGAAGCCCAGAAACGCCAATCCACTTCATCATCGTTGGTCTTCAGGGGCTGCCAAATCACTTTCTCACACCCAAAGACTGAACGGATTGTAGTAACAGTAACGAAAGCACCATCGAAATAATATCTTTATGATATTCAGAAGATATGACAAGTAAATCCAATTTCCCTGTCATTGCCATCATGGGGCCGACGGCTTCCGGCAAGACTGCCGCTGCCCTTGAAATCGCCCGCCATATCCCGTCTGAAATCATTTCGATGGATTCTGCGCTGGTTTACAGGGGAATGGATATCGGGACAGCCAAACCATCCGCAGAAGAACAGGCGCTGGTGCCCCATCACCTGATTGATATCATTGAACCGACTGAATCTTATTCTGCGGCAAAGTTCCGGGAAGATGCCCTGCGGTTGATCAAAGAAATACAAGCCCATGGACATATGCCCCTCTTGGTTGGTGGCACCATGCTGTACTTCAGGGCACTGACTTCCGGTCTGGATGACCTGCCTAGTGCCAATCCTGTCATCCGTAAACGGCTTGAGGATGAAGCGGCTGAAAAAGGATGGCCAGCCCTGC
>CALGGD010000191.1 GCA_937916185.1 uncultured Oxalobacter sp.
GGCAACCGCTGCACACAGGAGCTGGTCTGGGCTTGGACCGGTGTTCTTGCCGTGTGGGGCAGGTTCGTCCAGGATCATGGAGGTGTTGCTACCTGCGAAGTTGGCTTTGAACTGGAATCGTTCAATCTGGGTCAGGGTGACTGGTTCGGTTCTGTTTTCGCTCATGATGCTCTCCTAATGGGTTCAGGGTTTTCTTTGTAACGGCACTGTATCGACAGGATATCAGGGGGTGCCGGGGAGAAACACCCCCATCGAACAGGGGAGTTATTGCTGTTCAAGGTAATGCTGGACATCCAGCGCCGCCATGCAGCCGGTGCCTGCACTGGTGATGGCCTGGCAGTAGGTGTAGTCCTGTACATCGCCTGCGGCAAAGACACCAGGTACGCTGGTGGCGGTTGCCATGCCGCCTTGACCCTTGGCTGTCTTGATGTAGCCGTTTTCCATCTCAATCTGTCCGGCAAAGATGTCGGTGTTCGGTTTATGCCCGATGGCGACAAAGAAGCCATGGACACTGAAGTCTTTTTCACTGCCGTCTTTGGTGGATTTGACCCTCAGTCCGGTGACACCGCTGTCATCGCCCAGGACTTCGACAACCTGGCTGTTGAGGCAGAGTTCAATCTTGCCTTCTTCGACTTTTTCCATCAGGCGTTTGACGAGGATGGGTTCTGCCCGGAAGGTGTCCCTACGGTGGATGAGGGTGACCTTGGAGGTGATGTTTGCCAGATATAGGGCTTCATCGACTGCTGTGTTGCCACCACCGACCACAGCGACAGGTTTGCCACGGTAGAAGAAGCCGTCACAGGTGGCGCAGCCGGATACACCGCGTCCCATGAATTTCTCTTCGGATTCCAGCCCGAGGTACTGGGCGGATGCTCCGGTCGCGATGATGAGGGCATCACAGGTGTATTCGGCGACATCCCCGACCAGACGGATCGGTTTGGCTTTCAGGTCGGCGGTGTGGATATGGTCGAATTCGATGCGGGTGTTGAATTTCTCAGCATGTTCGAGCAGTTTCTGCATCAGGTCTGGTCCCTGGATACCCATGACTTCACCCGGCCAGTTCTCGACTTCTGAGGCGGTCATGAGCTGGCCTCCCTGCTGCATGCCGGTGATCAGCAGGGGGTTCAGGTTGGCACGGGCGGCATAGACAGCGGCGGTGTAGCCTGCTGGCCCTGATCCGAGGATGATGACTTTTGAATGGATTGCGGTTCCGGTCATGACGGTTCCTTCCTTTTTGGGTTGATGGTTTCGCGATATGCACTGTCAGGCATTGTATCAGCCAATGATAATGTCTGCTTGAAGTGGGAAACACCCTTATTGAACAGGGGTGTTGTGGATGTTGGAAAAGCTGTGAAAGACCTGAAAAAGCCCGTCATTGCAGACGGGCTTTGCCAATCGGGTCAGTACGGGCAGTACCAGGTACGTCCCTGGTTCCAGCGTGACTGCCAATGCCTCAGGTAGCGGGCAGCGTTTTCTTCATCGTTCCAGACGACGATGACGTTTTCACTGTTGCCTTCAGCGGCTGCACGGGTGTAGTTGAAGCTGCCGGTTTCAACATGTTTGCGGTCAACGATGATGTATTTGTCGTGATGGAGTTTATAGACACCGACTGTCCGCAGGGAGATGCCGGCATTGACCAGCAGGTTCATCGCAGAGCGGGTCGCACTGTCGGCGCATCCTTTGCCATCATCAACGACAATCTGGATGTCAACACCCCGTCTCTTGGCGGCGACAAGGCTTTTGACAATCTTGGATGAGGTGAAAGAGAAGGCTGCCATGCGGATGCTGCTGCGGGCACTGCCGATGGTGCGGAGCACAAGGGCTTCAGCACCGCCATCCGGGGAGAAGGCACTTTCAACCGGCCCTGCCTGTGCCACGGAGATGGAGAAGAAGGCCAGGACGGCTATAAGAAGATGTCTGAGGGTTTTCATATGCATTCAGGTCGGGATTTACTGAAAGGGATATTATAAAGCGCATCGGCTTTCAGTAGGCAGGGCTGTGGGATTTGGGTTATTCTTGGAAGGTTGAATGTTTCCCTTCCTGTCATGCTGCTGGCTATTGCAAATATTGTCCTGCCTGTCTTCGCCCTGATTTTCGCAGGTTATTTCCTGCGCTGGCGGCGGATTCTGAGCGATGTCGCCTGCCGCGAACTGAACCGGTTCGTGGTTTTCCTGGCACTGCCGGCATTGATGATCGATATTCTGGTCAACAGTTCTTGTGAAACGCTCTACCAGCCGGGATTCCTTTATGCGTTTGAGCTGGGTGTCTTCATCCTGTTCTTCGGGGTGCTGGTTGTCCATTGGCTGAAAAACAAAGACCTTGCCGCTGCGTCAATCGATGCGACATCCGCTTCATATGCGAACACAGGCTATATCGGCATCCCGCTGTGTGCACTGACTTTTGGAACGGAGAACCTGGCACCGACGATGGTCAGTGTGATCCTGACGGTGTCGGTCAATTTCGCCGCATCGATTATTTTCATTGAGATGGGTACGCAGTCAGGAAAGAGCATGTGGTCAACTTTGGGGCATGTTGCTGTCTCTCTGTGCAAGAACCCGTTGATTGTCGCACCGGCAATTGCCGCGCTTTTCCTGATGACTGGCTGGCAGCCTTATGGGGTTACACAGTCAGTGAAAATCCTGGGGGGAGCCGCCAGCCCCTGTGCTTTGGTGGCGACAGGCATTTTCCTGGCGGAACGGCAGGAGAAGACGAGTGTCGGTGCTTCCATCGAACTGACATTGCTGAAGCTGGTTGCCCAGCCGTTGATTGTCTGGTATTTCGCTTTTTATGTGTTTGAGATGCCGCCGCTCTGGGCAAAATCAGCAGTGATCCTTTCCGCACTGCCAACCGGGACAGGCCCTTTCATGCTGGCTGAACTGTATGGCAGGGGAAGGGGGATTGCATCCCGCACGATTTTCCTGTCAACGCTGTTCGGAATCCTGACTTTGGCGGTTTGGCTGACTTATCTCTGATTGTGCCTTCTGTTATCGATGCTTCACTTTCTTGAAAACTTCTGGCATGTTTGATGCATGAAGAACCTCCAGGATGGTTTGAGGAGCAGGCTATGGCGATTCTGATTATTGAAATGGGTGTCCCACCCGGCAGGATTCCTGAAAAGTGTGGTGAGACAGCGCAATGGTTCATCAACCGGCTGGCTGGGTTCGGGAAGAAGGCTGAGGTTGTCCAACCTTACCGTGGAGAGATGATTCCTGCTCCTGAAACGGTCAAAGGCGCCATCATTACAGGTTCTTGGGCAATGGTGACTGACAGGGCTGACTGGAGTGGACGGACAGCTGACTGGATCAGGCAGGCGATGGTCATTGATACACCGTTGCTCGGGGTCTGCTATGGTCACCAGCTGATGGCAGATGCGTTGGGCGGCAAGGTCGGGATAAATCCATACGGTGGAGAGAAGGGCTCGTTTACGGTCACGCTGACGGAAGCTGGAAAACGCAATCCGCTGCTGGATGGTTTCCCTGATAATTTCGAAGCCAACCTGTTCCATGAGCAGAGTGTCTTAGTGCCCCCTGGACAGGCGGAAATCCTGGCGTTCTCGGAGAGGGATGACTGTCAGATGATCCGTTATGGCACAAGCTCTTTTTCGGTGCAGTTCCATCCGGAATTCACAAAAGACATCCTGACAGCTGCCTGGGAAGATACTGTCGGCGAAGGTGTGCCGGTAACCTGCCCGATTGCTGATATCACCCCATGGCCCCGCAAGCTCCTCCAGAATTTCTGTGTCATGGCTGAGGACATCGGTTGAGGGTGCATCAGCCTGCCTGTCTGTTACCGCTGGCAATCCCTGTACAATGTTCCCATAACAATAAAAAGGAGACGGTTATGGGAAAGATTGTTGTGCTGACTGGCAGTCCCCGGCGGAAGGGCAATACGTTTGCAATGGTGGACAGTTTCAAGGAAGCTGCGCTGTCGAAGGGGCATTCCATCACGCAGTTCGATACGGCTTTCATGCGGGTGGCAGGCTGCAGGGGATGTGACAAATGCTATTCACGGGAAGGAGCCTGCATCTACCGCCATGAGTTCAACAAAGTTGTGGAACCGGTCCTGGATGCTGATTTCATCCTGATTGCCGCACCGGTCTATTGGTACACGTTCCCGGCACAGGTCAAGGCGGTCATCGACCATTTCTATGCGTTCTGTGTCGGAGGCAAGGATTTCAAGGGCAAGCAGTGTGCCCTGATTTCCTGCTGTGCAGAGGAAACGCCTGAGACGTTTGACGGCATCCGTTTCGCCTTCGAGAAGACGATGCAGTATCTGCAATGTGAAATTGTCGATGAGATATTGATTCCCGGTGTCACCAGTCCAGGTGATATCAAACAGACAGATGGCGAAAAGAGGGCGGAAGGACTGGCTCTTTCGTTGAAGCTCTGACTGTCAGGATTTGTGGCATTTAAGGTCATTCTGTTAGAATGCCACTCTATCAATCGCCTGGGTGGTGAAATTGGTAGACACAAGAGACTTAAAATCTCTCGCCAGAAATGGCGTACCGGTTCGATTCCGGTCCCAGGCACCAACCCCTACCACACTACAGCCCGTTGGCTGGTTCTAAAAACACTTGCCATTGCCACTTGAAAAAAAAGCATCCACGGTATGGTGCTGTCCCCCTTCAATGATGAAGAGCCAATCAATTTCGATAATAGACACCGGAAAGGCACAAAAAACCGCCGGGTTTCGCATCTCTGCATCCCGACGGCTTGGAAGCGCATAAGGATTTTATTATTTTTTAGAATCTGTTTCCTGTGGCTGCTTTAAGCTGTTTTCGTATACTTTCACAAACTCGATACAGAACTCAGCAGCTTTCTTTCCTGTCGATTTCCCTTTGTTGTTCTTGACAATATTCGGTTGTGTTTCAAGAACCTTTATCAGCATAGCAACCGCAGCGGCTTTTTCTTGGGTCTGTTTCATAAGAACCTCCTATATAATGTGATTTATTGTCTATATTCATTATAACAGGATTCAGGATGATTTCTAAATAAAAAATCTATAAAAAAAGAAAACTTGGGATTCAGTGAAAACAGGTTATCCTGAAATCATTTCATCTGAAAAAGGAGCTTTTTCTATATTCGCCGGATGATGGGTGTCCGGCGATTGGCTATATAATGTCCTTTTCTCCATTCTTTTATCAAACGATGGTCAAAACGCCTGAACTTCTGCTGCCGGCGGGCTCAGTGGACAAGATGCGTGCCGCCTATGATTTCGGTGCTGATGCGGTCTATGCGGGGCAGCCCCGTTACAGCCTCCGTGCGCGGAACAATGAATTCTCCTCGATGGAAGCCTTGAAAGAGGGCATTGATGAATCGCACCACCGTGGCAAGAAGTTCTATGTCGCCAGCAATATCTATGCGCATAATGCCAAACTGAGGACTTATCTGGCGGACATGGCTCCGGTCATTGAGATGAAGCCTGATGCGCTGATTATGGCGGATCCTGGCATGATCATGATGGTGAAGGATAAATGGCCTGAGATACCGGTTCATCTCTCTGTCCAGTCGAATTCCATCAACTGGGCGGATGTCCGTTTCTGGCAAAGGATGGGATTGACACGGGTCATCCTGTCACGCGAACTGTCTTTGGATGAGATTGAGGAAATCCGTCAGAAATGCCCGGATATGGAACTGGAGGTCTTTATCCATGGTGCACTCTGCGTGGCTTATTCCGGGCGTTGCCTGCTGTCGGGTTATTTCAGCCACCGTGACTCGAATCAGGGCATCTGCACCAATTCCTGCCGTTGGCATTACAAGATCGGCAATGCTGAAGAAGATGAGACAGGCGACCTGAAACCATTGGACATGCAGGCTTTCATTGAGAAAGCAGGCATCCTGCCTTCTGAACTGGGGGATGTCCCCCGTCACCCGGCAGCAGAACGGGTCTATTTCATCGAGGAGGGGAAAAGACCGGGACAGCTGCTTCCAATCATGGAAGATGAGCACGGCACGTACATCATGAACTCAAAGGATCTGCGTGCCATCGAACATGTTGAGCGCCTGGTGAAGATCGGGGTGGATTCCCTCAAGGTCGAAGGTCGGACAAAATCCATCTATTATGTTGTCCGCACAGCTCAGGCATACCGGCAGGCGATTGATGATGCGGTTGCTGGCAGACCGTTTGATGTCAGGTTGCTGGGAGCCTTGCAGGGGCTTGCAAACCGGGGATATACGGACGGCTTCTCTGTCCGCCATCATACGAAGGACTACCAGAATTACATGACCGGGGCTTCTGAACTGTACAGCAGCCATTATGTCGGCGATGTGGTTGATGCTGAAGATGGATGGGCGACTGTCCTGGTCAAGAACCGGTTTGCCGTCGGTGATACGCTGGAGGTTTTCCATCCGGAGGGGAACATGGTCAGCCTGTTGCGGGAAATGACAGACCAACAGGGCAATCCGATCAGCGTCGCGCCCGGCAGTGGTCATATTGTCAGGATTCCGTTGGACAGATACGGGAAAGGAGCTTTCATCGCGAGGCAGCTCCATCCTGAAACAACAGGGGAGGAACCAGAATGAGCCGTCAGATTGTCCTGGATACAGAAACGACCGGCCTGAATGCCAACGATGGGGACCGGATTGTTGAGATTGGCTGCGTTGAGGTGATTGACCGCCGTATCACCGATAATCATTACCATGTCTATATCAATCCTGAACGGGATGTACCTGAGGATGCGGTGAATATCCATGGATTGACAACGGAATTCCTCAGTGACAAACCGACATTTTCAGAAATCGTAGCAGGTTTCTGTGATTACATCAGGGATGCCGAGCTGATTATCCATAATGCGGAATTTGACGTCGGTTTCCTGGATGCAGAGCTCAAACGCCTGGAAATGCCGCCGGTTGCTGAGATGACCGTCAATGTCATCGACAGCCTTGCAATGGCAAAGCGGATGTTCCCCGGCAAGCGCAACAACTTGGATGCCTTGTGTGACCGTCTGGAAATCGACAATTCCCAGCGTACCCTGCACGGCGCACTGCTGGATGCTGAACTGCTGGCGGAGGTTTATCTTGGACTGACCAGGGGACAGAAATCCCTGATGATTGACGATGCGGAGGATGGTACTGTCCGGAGAGCCGCGAAGGGCGGTCAATCCACAGATGATGCAGGCCAGATACCCATCATTGTCTTGAAAGCCTCAGAGGAAGAGCTGGCGGCACATGAGGCAGTCCTTGAGGGGATTGAGAAGGGCAATAAAGGGAAAGCCTGTATTTGGCGGGGAGAAACGGCAGACCATCAGGCAGACTGAGCGGCTTGACGGAAAAGTCTCCTGATATTGGCTTCATCCTGCCATTGAATACGTTCTTTTGAGGCAAGGATCCAGCTTTTCATTTCTTCCAGCCGGGATGAATGGTGGTTCAGCAACAGCCTCTCCGCAACCTTGATATCAGGATGGATGGCACCGAAGAAATTGACGATGTCGCCGTACTGGATCAGCAGGCAGGGAAAATTGTCGATTTCCAGGGTATCCAGCAGGTCTGCATGGTCTTCGATGTCTATCCAGAGGAAAATGACATCCGGATACTTTTCAGATAATGCCTGGAATGGTTCGAACCAGTTCCGGCAGGCTCCGCACCATTGTGCGCAGAAACAGGCAACCGTCCAGGTCGAGTCTGTCATGGACGCAGCCATTTTGGGGTAGTCCTGTCTCTGCAGTCGGGTCAATGGCATAATGGCAGGGGAATTCCAACAATCAGTCAAATGGATTGGCTGTTATTTTAGCGTATGTATTCTTTAGCGGATATCCGTCAGCACTGATATGGACGGCAACAGACAGACTTCCAAGCCTCATTACCGTGGCCGTTTCGCGCCTTCTCCAACAGGGGACCTGCATTTTGGTTCGATGGTTGCCGCTGTCGGCAGTTACCTGGATGCCAAGGCTCATGGCGGGGAATGGATTGTCCGTATCGAGGATGTCGATGTCACCCGGTGCACGCAGGCATCAGCGGTTTCCATCCTCAAGACCCTGGAAAGATTCGGTTTTGAATGGAATGGTCCGGTTGTCTTTCAGTCCCAGCGAACCGCCATCTATCAGGATTGGTTCAACACCCTGAAAAACAGGGGAACCGTCTATGGTTGCGCCTGCAGCCGTAAGGAATTGGCAGGGAATCCAAAGGGGATAGACGGTGCGCCCCTTTATCTTGGGAAATGCCGTCAGCTCTTTCTGTCAATGTCGGTCACAAAAAAAGTAGGGAATTTCCTGAAAATTTTCCTAATTTTTAATTTTTTTAGTATTTCATTCAATTTATTTATCAAAGCATTATTAAAAAATCCCCTCTTTATTTTTTTACGTATATTATCTTTATTGTCTTTTCTTTGCCTTCGATTTGATAATCTTTTTTTCCCGAATAAGATTTTTCCACCTTCTTCCATATTATCAGAATCATTTTCTTTATTTTTAAAGAAATTAGGGAATTCAATGGAAGAAGGTTTATTTTCATTACTTGAATTGAAGCAATTATTAGGGAAGATATCCTCTAAAGATAGAATCGAAAATGGGAAAAAACCCGAAGAAATAAAAATTTCAGAGTTATCATCTATTGAGGATTTTGTCTCTTCATTAGAGAAAAAATATCTCTGAAATCGGGTTTCTATGTTGATAAGATCAGAAGGCATAATGCAACTATTATTTGTGGACATTGACATATTTGACATATTTTTTTATTGAATTTAATCAAAAAGATAATGATTTTTTTGTAAAAAATAATAATAAATTTTTATTAATTAATTTTGAATAAATGAAGTTAAATTCTTATTTGGGGATTGGGGATTGGGGATTGGGGATTGGGGATTGGGGATTGG
>CALGGD010000192.1 GCA_937916185.1 uncultured Oxalobacter sp.
GCAACAGCCGCTATCTCTACAGCAGGGACAGCCGCCTGTTCTGACTGTGCAGCGGTTTCAACAGCTTCTTCCCCAGCCGATACAGGTTCCTGCTGATTGAAACGGGAACGTCTGGACCTGGAACGGCGGTTATTGGCACGGGAGGGTCTGCCTGATTCTTCCTGTGTGACAGACTGTTCTGGATTCAGTTCAGTCTGGACTGCGTTCCCTGGAACAGATTCCTGTTCGACAGGTATATCTGAAACGGTTTCCTGAACATTTTCAGTCAGGTTTTCACGCCGGTTCCTGGAACGGTTCCTACGGTCACGGCGATGGGCTGTCTTTTCTTCCTGGGATGGTGCTGTTGTATCTGCAACTGCGCTTCCTGTGGTTTCTACAGGTTCCCCTGCCAGTTCCTGTAAATCCTGCTGAGACTGTTTCTGGCTGGCAAATTCCTGTTTGGACTGCCTGCGGTCTTCTGGACTGCGTTCAGCCTTTTCATTCTTGTGCCGGCGCTGACGTTGCGGTTTCCCTGTCGGATTTTCTTCTGCGCCGTCAACAGGATTAAGTGTTTTTTCCTTCTCTTCTTTATTGTCAGCGCGGCGGTTCCTGCGTGGACGTTCGCTATTTTTGGTTTTCCGTGCATTCTTTGCAGGCTGCTGTTCGGCGGCCTCTTCTTTTTTAGGCGGTTCTGCTGAACCACCACCGATACCGAAAAGTCCCAAGATACGGTCAAAGAATCCCGGCTCTTCCTGTTTGGCATCAGGTTCCGGCTCACGCTTGATGACCGGTGCTGGCAAGCCCTCTGGAATATTCTTGACAACTGCTTCCTGCTGCGGCTTCATAGGTTCTTTCAAACGCTTGGAAAAGCCCATATCGGTATCAGATTCTTCTGCCAGTTTGTAACTGACCTGATGTTCATCCAACCGTGGGTCATCATGCTTGATGCGTTCAATCCGGTAATGGGGCGTTTCCAGATACTTATTGGGGATCAGGACAATCTCAACCTTATGGAGCGTTTCAACTTTGATGATTTCGCTGCGTTTTTCGTTCAACAGGAATGCTGCGACATCGACAGGCACCTGTACATGGATGACGGCAGAGCTGTCTTTCATCGATTCTTCCTCAATAATCCGAAGAACCTGGAGCGCAGAGGATTCCGTATCGCGGATATGACCGGTCCCATTGCAGCGTGGGCAGGCGATATGGCTACCTTCAGACAGGGAAGGGCGTAAACGCTGACGTGAAAGCTCCATCAGGCCGAAGCGTGTGATTTTTTCCATCTGGACCCGTGCACGGTCGTAACGGAGGGCTTCTTTAAGGCGGCTTTCGATTTCCCGACGGTTCTTTGATGACTCCATATCGATGAAGTCGATGACAATCAGTCCGCCCAGGTCACGCAGACGGAGTTGACGGGCAACCTCTTCAGCAGCCTCACAGTTTGTTGTGAACGCCGTTGCTTCAATATCTGTTCCCCTGGTGGAACGCGCCGAATTGACATCGATTGCCACAAGCGCCTCGGTATGGTCAATCACAATAGACCCACCGGAAGGGAGTGAGACAACACGGGAATAGGCGCTTTCAATCTGATGCTCGATCTGGAAACGGGAGAAGAGGGGGACTGCACCCCGGTAACGTTTGACCCGGTTGACCATATCTGGCATGACATAGCTCATGAACTGGCGGGCCTGTTCATAAATCTCATCGGTATCAATCAGGATCTCACCGATATCCGGTTGGAAATAATCCCTGATGGCACGGATGACCAGGGAAGATTCATGATAGATCAGGAAAGCTCCTGGGGCGGAAGACCCGGCACTTTCAATCGCATTCCACAACTGGAGCAGATAGTTCAGATCCCACTGCAGTTCTTCAACGGAACGCCCAATGCCTGCGGTACGGGCAATGATGGACATGCCTGGCGGGACATCCAGTTTCTCCATGGTTTCCCGGAGTTCCTGACGTTCCTCACCCTCGACACGCCTTGAAACACCGCCGCCCCGTGGGTTGTTGGGCATCAGGACAAGATAACGGCCTGCCAAGGAAATGAAGGTGGTCAGGGCTGCGCCTTTGTTGCCGCGTTCTTCCTTTTCAACCTGGACCATCACTTCCTGCCCTTCAGTCAGGGCATCTTTGATGGTGGCACTGCGGAAATCTACGCCTTCCTTGAAGAGGGAACGGGCAACTTCCTTGAAAGGCAGGAATCCATGGCGGTCTTCGCTGTAGTTGACAAAACAGGCTTCAAGCGAAGGTTCGATGCGGGTGATCACCGCTTTGTAGATATTGGATTTATGCAGCTCACGCGCATTGGATTCAATATCGATATCAATCAGTTTTTGTCCGTCGACAATAGCAACCCGCAACTCTTCCTGTTGGGTTGCATTGAACAACATACGTTTCATAAATACACTCTCCGTGGCACAAGGCCATATATCTTTCTAGCGGAACAGTTTTCCGCAACCAGCGAGTGTACACATCCTGCAAGCAGGGCAGACAGGCTATCTCCTAGAATGGAGAAGCTTCCATCCACCGATGGACAGTGATCGGTTTAATCGGTTTCTAAATAATCAGCAGAGGTTATACCGGAAATCTTCTTCTACGGTCTATAACAAGGCACTTAAAACAGAAATATCAAAAACCTGAGCCTCTCGGCGTCATCCCAATGGTTAAACAAACCACAGCAGGCAGCTAACCAATTCTGCCTGTCTTCAAATCCTTTACTCAATGATGCAGTACCTGCCGGCATAAACCGCCCAGTTGATGCTTTGGCTCAACCCAAACCCGATGTCCGGCAACGGCTGGTGTACACATCTTTTCCATTGAATTTGCTTTAAACTGGACCAATGGATGTCACAACTGTGTAGAATGGCAATTTTATTGTACACAGACAGCCAAGCTTCTTATTTTGGCTAATCTGAAATTATATAGATAAATGAACCGCTCTCATAGGGTAAATACCCGAAAAAACCTGAAAAAAACAGCAGAAGTTCCATTTGATGGGGAGAAAAGACACATCAGTCCCGTCACAACGGCTCAATTCCGCCAGATAACCCATGAGGAAGCTGGGCAGCGCATCGACAATTTCCTCTTCAGGATTTTCAAAGGTGTTCCGAAAAGCCATGTCTACCGGATTATCCGTTCTGGCGAAGTCCGTGCCAACAAAGGAAGGATTGACCAGACTTACCGCCTGAAAGCGGGGGACCTCATCCGCATCCCCCCCCTGAAAGTTTCAGAAAAAACAGGGAAGTTCATTCCAGCCCGGTCATTCGATGTGCTGTATGAGGATGACTGCCTGCTTGTCATCAACAAACCGGCAGGCATAGCGGTCCATGGCGGTTCAGGTGTCTCATTCGGTGTCATTGAGCAGCTGAGAGCGTCAGACCCCAAAGCGAAATTCCTTGAATTGGTCCACCGGCTTGACAAAGAGACTTCTGGTATCCTTGTCCTAGCAAAAAAACGGTCTGCATTGGTGAAACTTCATGAACAGGTCAGGAATGGAAGCATCGATAAACGCTACCAGGCCCTGGTTCAAGGCGATTGGAAAAACCAGCGACAGCATGTCCGTGCACCTTTGCTGAAATACCATACGGCCGATGGAGAACGCAGGGTGAAAGTGGATCCCAATGGCCTTGCCTCGCACACCGTGTTCAATGTCCTGGCGCATTATCCAGGTTTCACGCTGCTTGAGGCTGAGCTGAAAACAGGTCGCACCCATCAGATAAGGGTTCATCTGGCTTCCTCTGGATATGTCATTGCAGGAGATGATAAATACGGGGATTTTGATTTGAACAGGCAGTTGCAGAAAGCAGGGGACAGGGGGCTTAAACGGATGTTCCTGCATGCTTGCCGGATATCATTCATCCATCCTGAAACAGGTAAACCGATAACGGTTGAGGCACCTTTGCCAGCAGAGTGCACGGCTTATCTGAAATCCCTGCAACACAGGAAAACAGGAGATGACGATGCGTGACGGGAACTTGACCACCTTGTCTTCGATGGAGGGACAATACCGGGGGCTTCCGACT
>CALGGD010000193.1 GCA_937916185.1 uncultured Oxalobacter sp.
ACACATCCGATATACGCCATTGACAAGAACGGCCGGGGGACTTGTTTCCAGTCCCTCAGCAACCTGCCTGCTTTGCCAGCACAGCAACAACCCGGCTGATATCGCTTTCATCGACCGGTGCAGGCAGTTCCAGCAAGGTTTTTGCCACATCCTCAGGAAGTGTTTTCCCTTCATTGCCAGAACCGTGTTGCTGGATTTCCTGCTGTTTCTGCTGACGTTCTTCTTCAAGTCCTGCCGGCGATGCCAGTCCATAGATGGCTTCAAATGTCAGCAGGCTGTCTTTCAGCACAGCGATATTGTTCTGCAGGCGACGGCCATAAGCCACATTCCTGGCGGCGGCTGCCTTGAGACCATTATAGAAACGGTTCGACAACAGGGATTCAAGATAACTGTCTGACAGTTGGGGCAATGCCTGCCACCGCCGGTCGAAATCCTCATCGGAGAACTCCTCGGCAATCTGGTCATTGTCAGACAGGAAACGCAGAATCCTGTTCTCAAGTTCCGAACAGAGCCGGAGTTTTTCAACAAGCCCAGACGACACTGCCGATGCAAGCCCCTCTTTCCTCAGACGCTTGACCTTTTCCATACAACGGCTGACAGCTGCATCAAACCGCTTCTGGACAGCCTCTCCGGATTCCTGCGGAACACCGCCCGTTGCATTCCAGCGTTTGGTCAATGACAGGAAACGCTCATCGAACGCTTCCAGCCCATCGGCAATATCCAAGGATTCAAGTTCAGCGCAGATAGCCTCTTTCTGCTGAAGGTTGTCGAGACGCTCCTGATCTTCCTGATGCCCTTTTTCCATCCGTCTTTCATGCAATGACTCGCAGACCGCCTTGAACCGGTTCCACAATTTGCTGTCCTTACGGTTGTCCAAGGGGAAATTCTTCGCACCCGCCTGCCATTTCAGCTGGATGGCCCTGAGCTTTTTCCCGGATTCCGGATGGTTTGCATCAATTCGTTCAACCTCTGCAATCAGATTCTCACGCCGTTGGATTTCCAGGCGGGTCTGTTCATAAAGCCTGTCACGGACAGGTGCCAGTGCTTCCGCCATTTCAGCATCCAGACGTTTCTTCTCATTCCGTCCAACAATCCCAAGCTGACGCCAAGACTGCAATGTCTGCCGGTAGAAATTGATGATCGGTTTCCAGTCAATTGACCGACCGGTCTCCACAGCCTTTTCAAATTCTGCCTGGAACCGGTCTGCATAGGTCTTGATATCGGCAATGATGCCTTCGGCATAGCGGATATTCTTTTTCTTCTCATCGACCTGTGCACGCGCATGGACCAAGACCGGTTCATAAGCTTTATTGCAGGCGGCATCAAATGTCGCCCATTGCTCCCGTGTCGCCATGCCGGAAACCGTATTCAACGACTTCCATTGATCCCGTAGCTGCATGACAGCATCAGCCAGGTCATCGATGCCCAGTTGTTTCTGACAAAGTGCTTCTGCCGCCTTGACCAGGTTCTCACGGGAAAGGCGGTCACTCCATTTCGCCCAGTCATTCAACTGACGCAGTTCCGCCTGCATCTGACTGCATTCCTCAAGAAGCTCCTTGTCGACAATCCGGCTATCCAGATGAATCTGGCTGAGCGCCTCACCATGGCGTTGCGCTTCCTGGATGGCACCGGTATCAATCGCCTGCCGCAATGCTTCCAGATGACTGCGGAAAGCTTCCCTGTCTTCCGCTGTCTCTGCCAGCAACTGCTGTCTTTCTTCCTGCCTTTTGGCTTTGGAAATGGCTTTCTGCTGCTGTTTCCTGAGATTCTCGCAGGCGATGGCCTTGTCGCGCAAAGCACTGTAACGTCTAAGCAGGGGGGTATAGTGAACCTGTTTCACCTGAGGCAACTGCCCCCATTCCTGTTCCAGTACTGTCCGTTTGAGTGATTCAACAGGTTCCTGTTCATATTTCTCCAGCCAAAGCGACCTTGCCTGGACGGATTCGGATTCCCTGACCGATTTCTCAGCTTCCGCTTTGAACCGCTTCAGCCTGCCCTCAAATTCACTGATTGTATTCTTGGGCAGGGAAGCCACCTCAAAAGACTGTTTCCACGCTGCAAGCCGTTGTTCAAAATCTGTCAAAACCTGAAGGGTTTCCCCTGGTGCCCCCTCCTGCTGGACACAGGTATCCAAAGATTCCGAAGCCTGACGGATTTCCTGCTGAAGCGACAGCTGGTCCTGCAACCGGTTCCCAAGCTGTTTCAGGCAGGCTTCATAACGTTCTTTCTTCTTGGCAGGGATCACCGCCTCATTGCCCTGATAGAGGTCATGCCAGTGACGCTCAAGATCCGCCACCTGGTTCGGGGCAAGCCCAGCCTTCTTAACAAGACTGTCCGCCTCTGCCAGAACCGCTTCAGCCTTCGCCAGGATTTCCTGGGACTGCCTCATCCCGTTCAGACGGGTCTGCATCAGCCGGTAGACACGGCGGTCTGTTTTCTGGGTGAAAGACCTGACCTCAATCATCGCCTCAACGGACTGGAGCCTTAATGCGGCAGCATAACGGGCATCGGCAAAACGGGTCTGTTTCAGGAATTCGACAATGGCGGAATCATCATCCGGCAGATGCCCAACGCTCTGCACGGCTTCAATCTTGGCATCATTCTGGACCAGCACCTGTTTTTTCCTGCGCGGCTGGACTTCCTGACGGTCAGACTGTTTCCTGCCAAAAAGTTTCGATAAAAAACCAAACATAAAATTACGGAACCCGTCACCTTCTTCAAAACACTATATGATAACAAGACAATCGGAAAATTGCTTTTCCTATCAGAAAAAAAGCGCATTTTAACGCTTTGCCTTTCCCAGGAATTTCTCAAATCCTTCTCATTTTTTCTTGGTGGAAATCCGTAATAAGATATCTTAAGGATATCCTTCTAGTATTAAAATGGAATATATAGATAGACAGTGACGGATTTAGCAGGGACAATGCAGCATCTGCACACCTTTTTGATAGACACATGCTCAACCCTGAACTGACCCTCCGGAAACTGGAAATCCTGCTGGCTTTCATGGAAAAACAGCATATCGGACGTGCTGCGGAAAAACTCGGCATGTCCAATGTCAGCGTGCATCGGGCGCTGCATTCACTGGAAGAAGTCTTACGCTGCCCCCTTTTCGTGCATAACGGCCGCAACCTCAACCCCCTGCCAGCAGCAGAAACACTTGCCCGGTACGCCAGTGAACTGGTTGCCTTGACCCGCAGGGCTGTCGAAGCAACCCGTGAAACCGCAGGATTCAGCAACGGACGCATAAGGCTTGGCAGCCTCTATTCCCTGACAACCGATTTTGTACCCCGCCTGATCCTGGGCCTGAAACAGCGCAGACCCGAACTGCAGATTGACCTGTCAATGGATTCCAACCAGAACATGATGGCAAAACTGCAGGACCAGCATCTGGATGCCGTCCTGCTATCCCTGAAAGACAGGGAACAGCAGGTTACCGGTATGGAAATCCTGCCATTGTTTGAAGACCCGCTCTACCTGGCAGCTCCTGCCCATTCCCAAGCAGCCAGCCGTTTCCCTGCTTCTGGTACCATTGACCTGAAAACCTTCCAGAATGAACGTTTTGTCGCATTGAATGAAGGCTTTGCAACAACACAGGGCGCAGATGAAGCTTTCAGGGAAGCAGGCTTCACCCCTGATACTGTCACCCGTCTGGATGATATTTTCTCCCTGATGAACCTGGTACAGGCAGGCGTGGGATGCGCCATTGTCCCAAGACGGATCAGCCAAGCTTACAGCAAAGGGGTTGTTTTCGCAGAACTGGACAGCCAGTATCAGAACCATCAGCAGATTGTGATGGTTTTCCCCCGCAACAAGGAACGCGATCCCGATACACTGTCTCTGATTGCCGAAGCCAGGATGGTCGCCAAATCCTACCGTACCTGACCGCACGGGACATCACCGCCGCTTCAATCTCAGGATAAGCTGAAGCACAGATTCGATGCCTTGCTGCTGGACAGCAACGGCTTCCCCCTGTTCCATAACCCTGGAAAACAGTCCCGTCAAGACAGAACCTGGCGGCATCTCAACAGCAAGCCTTGCACCTCTTTCATAAGCGGCTGTCATTGCGTTGAACCAGCGGACAGGCCTTGCCATATTGTTGGCAATATCATCGGCAATCCGCTCTGGCTGCCAGAGCACACGCCCTGTACTGCCACTGAGATAAGCCGTTTTAGGCCTTTTCATCGGGACAGCATTGACTGCTTCCTCAAATACCGCAGCAGGTCCATCCAGCAAGGGGCAATGTGACGGCACAGCAACCTTCAACCGTTCAGCCCTTGCACTGTACTGTTCCCGTGCAAGCTGCATGACCTTCTGCATGGCGGTTTCAGAGCCTGCAATAACAAATTGGTCAGATGCATTGAAATTCGCCATATAAACAGGCATATCCGGTGCATTGACTGAATCGACCAGTTTCACCAATGGCGTTTCTGTCACACCGCTGATGGCGGAAAGACCATAGCCTTCCGGCCAAGCCGACTGCATCAGGTCACCCCGTAAGGAAACCAGCCTGACTGCATCCTCAAAATCCAATGCCCCGGACACAACGGCTGCTGGGAATGCACCAATTGAAAGACCAGAAACAAAATCCGGCTTTGCTCCCTGCTTTGCCAGCCAATCTGCACTGGCGACACCGGCAATCAGGATACAGAGCTGGACAGCGCGGGTTGTCTTCAAGGCTTCAGGGGTATCCAATGCCAAGACATCTTCTCCCAGTGCATCAGAAGCCTTCGCATACCATCCATCACAGGGTATCTGCCCTGCCAGCGCATGCAGCATACCGGGAACCTGGGCACCCTGCCCTGGGAAAGTGAAAATCACCCTATCCATCAACCTGCCCTTTCCAATGGTTTCATTTGCCAAGGAGCCTCCGTCAGGACAGGTCCCCGATTGGTCTTCAGCAAAAC
>CALGGD010000194.1 GCA_937916185.1 uncultured Oxalobacter sp.
AGGCCTTGCGTTCAAGCAGCCATTGGCAGAGCAGGGGAACAGGCCGTCCGGTTGATCCTTTTGCCGCACCGCTCTTCCAGGCAGTGCCTGCCACATCCAGGTGCGCCCAGGTATATTGCCTGGTGAAGCGTTCAAGGAAACAGGCGGCGGTGATGCTGCCTGCAGGACGCCCGCCGACGTTCGCCATATCTGCAAAGTTGGAATCCAGCTGTGACTGGTAGGCATCTTCAATCGGCATGCGCCAGACAGGATCGTCAACCTGTTTTGCCGCTTCTGACAGGGATTCTGCCAGAGCATCATGTGCATCGTCCATCCGGGTGAACAGACCGCTGGTGATATGGCCCAAGGCAATGATGCAGGCGCCGGTCAATGTGGCGATGTCAATGACAGCGGCGGGTTTGAAGCGTTCTGCGAATGTCAGGGCATCGCACAGGATCAGGCGTCCTTCTGCATCGGTGTTCAGGATTTCAATGGTCTGGCCAGACATGGAGGTGACGATGTCACCAGGCCGGTTCGCCCTGCCGGAAGGCATGTTTTCACAGGAGGGGATCAGGCCGATGACATTCTGTTTCAAGCCCAGCTCACCGATTGCCTTGAATGTGCCGAGGACAGATGCCGCGCCACACATGTCGTATTTCATTTCATCCATGCCGGCGCCTGGCTTCAGGGAAATGCCGCCGGAATCGAAGGTGATGCCTTTACCGACAAAAACGACGGGAGCTTCCTTCGCCTTGCCTTTCAGATGCTTGAGTACAATGAATCTTGGGGGTTCTTCACTGCCTTTCGCTACGGACAGGAAACCGCCCATTTTCAGTGACTGGATCTGTTTCTTTTCAAGTATTTCAACGGTGAAGCCATAGTCCTTTGCCAGGCGTTTTGCCTGTTCTGCCAGGTAAGATGGTGTGCAGATATTCGCAGGCAGGTTGCCAAGGTTCTTGGCATACCGGCGGCCTTCGTTGATGGCGATGGCATTGGTCAGGGCTTTTTTTGCGATGGCAGCCTTGCCTGAAGGAATGTACAATACCGCCTTGCGGATTTTTGAGGCGGGGGCCTTGTTTTTTTTCAGGACACCGCTTTGGTAGGACTTGTTGTAAAAGCCGGTTACAACCGTATAGATTGTCTGAGCGATGCTGTTGCCGATGGCATCCATGGGCAATGCCAGCAGGACATTGCTGGCGTTGAGTGGTTTCAGCGCTGTGATGCAGGCGTCAATGGCTTTCCTGAAATCTTTCCCTGCGGTGGGTCTGGCGCCAAGCCCGATGAGCAGCAGCCGTTTTGCGGTGATGCCTTCAGGGGATCGGGCAAGCAGTGTTGAACCGGGTTTGCCATCGATGTCACCGGTGGCATAGAGGTCTGCCACAGCTTCCTGCAAGGCTGGGGATGCGGTGTCATCAGCCAGTGTGCCATCGCTGTGGATTCCGATTGCAAGGCAATCGGTTCTGATTGTTTGAAGAGAGTTTTTTTTATCTGCTGATTTTGTGCTAAAGTCCATTGTTTGAATCCTCCAGATTACCATTATAACCGCTCATGATTTTTCAACGTGCGTTAAAGCGTGAACTCTACAGTACAGCAGCAGGTGTGTTCCTGACATTGTTCACGATTACCATTACGATGATGCTCATCCGTATCCTCGGGCAGGCAGCCAAAGGCAAGATTGCATCAGATGACGTACTGGCGCTCATCGGTTTTACCTCGTTGAACTATATGCCGATCATCCTGATTCTGACGGCTTTTATTGCCGTCCTGCTGGTGGTGACAAGAAGTTACCGGGATTCTGAGATGGTGGTCTGGTTTTCCTCCGGCCTGAGCCTGACCCGATGGATTCGGCCTGTGCTGGAATTCGGCGCGCCCATCATTGTGCTGGTTGCCGTATTGGGGTTCTCTGTAACGCCATGGGCATACCGTCAGAGTGCGGAATTCCGGGAACGTTTTGAAAAACGTGAAGACCTTGCCCGCCTGTCCCCGGGGAAATTCCAGGAGTCGGCTTCGGGGGACAGGGTTTTCTATATCGAGTCGATTGCCGACAATGGCGAAGATGTCAAGAATGTCTTCATCCATACCATCCGTGAAAATAAGTTCGCCACCGTCCTGGCACAGTCTGGCCGTATCTTCAATGACAAGAAAGGCGACCGCTTCCTGATGCTGAGGAATGGCCTGCGCTACGATGAGGCATTGGATCATTCAGAGGCCGGTTTCATGAAGTTCCAGAAATATACGTCCTTTGTCGAGGAGAAGGATGACTTTGTCTATGAACTGGATGAGACTTCGACCCGTTCGCTGACGATGAAGGAGCTGCTGGAAAGGCCGACCAGCAAGAAACGGGGTGAACTGGTCTGGCGTATCGGCCTCCCGTTCATGTGCCTGCTGTTGATACTGCTGGCGATTCCCCTTGGTTTCGTCAATCCAAGGGCAGGCCGTTCATTCAACCTGATTATTGCGGTCCTGCTGTATCTGGCATACAGCAATATGACCAGCTTCTTCCAGAACTTTGTTTCCCATGACCGGCTTTCTTTCGGCATGGCGTGGTGGCCGTTGCATCTGATAATCGCCGTCATCATCTTCCTGCTGTTTGCCTGGCGGCTGGGTGTGAACAGCCCGCATCATCCATACGCCTGGTTTGCCAAGCTGCGTCATAAACGTATCCAGAAATCAGCCAAAGACAAGGAAGGTGACGGACAATGAATATTCTTCAGCGTTACTTCCTGACCCAGATCCTGAAAAGCGTTGTTTTTGTCTTGGTTGCGTTTATCGGGCTGTTTGCGTTTTTTGACCTGATCAACGAAATCCCGATTGTTGGCAAAGGGCGTTATCACTTGTTTCAGGCGGTTATTTATATCCTGTTGGGCATTCCGGCATATGTCTATGAACTGATGCCGTTTGCGGTGCTGATCGGGGCGATTTATGCGATGGCGACATTCGCGAACAACTCGGAATTCACGATTATGCGGGTTTCTTCCCTGTCAACCATGGATGCTGTCAAGATGATGGTGAAAGTCGGGGTGATTTTCCTGATTTTCACCTTTGCGGTCGGTGAGGGCGTTTCTCCCATCACCTCACGCAAGGCGGCGGATTTCAAGAATGGACTGATTGGCAAGAATGTGTCTGAGAAACTCAAGACAGGGATGTGGAGCAAGGATATCATCCGTAAGGGCAGGTCGAAGGCGGCTGCCGGGAACCGCTATATGAATTTCAAGATCATGAATCCAAATGGCCGTTCTTTTGAATATGGCCGGATTTTTGAATTCAACAACAAACGTGAACTGGTCAAGGTCATCACGGCGGAAAAAGGAAGGTTCCAAGGCGGCAATACATGGATTCTGAAAGGTGTTGAGGTCGAGGACATTACACCGCCAAGCGCTGACAAAGACAAGAAATTCCCAGAGACCGCACCGTCGATCCAGCGGACGAAACTCGATACAATGAAGCTGAATTCCGAGGTGACACCGAAGATTCTGGCGGTGACATCCATGGATCCCAACAGGATGTCGGCGGTTGAGCTGATGCGGTACAACAGGCACCTGGATGAGAACAAACAGGATGCATCGCTGTACAAGATCGCTTTCTGGAAGAAAATCATCTATCCGTTCACCGTCTTCGTCATGATGGGTCTGGCATTGCCGTTCGCCTATCTGCATTTCAGGTCAGGCGGCATCAGCCTGAAGATTTTTGTCGGTATCATGATCGGGATTGCGTTTGTGCTGTTCAACAACCTGTTCTCGCATATCGGGCTGCTGAATGGGTGGCCGGCTTTCCTGACAGCGGTCTTTCCAAGCCTGCTGTTCCTGCTATCTGCGGTCTATGCACTATGGTGGGTTGAGAAACATTGACGTTCTGGGAAAGCCCAGTGGATCCGGTGGCATTTGCCTGCCACAGGGGGATGACAGTGGCAGCCTCCAGACAGCAAGACCGTTTCAGCCCTGCTGTTGGATGGCCTGCCAGACTTTCTGGAGCCGTTTGACCGAGACCGGGAAAGGTGTCCTCAATTCCTGGGCAAACAGCGATACCCGCAGTTCCTCCAGCATCCAGCGGTATTCCTGCAGCCGTGGACTGATTTCCCGGTTCGTGTTCTGGCGTAATGCCTTGATCATCCTGTGATAAGGTGTTGCCACCTGCTGCCATAATGCCATCTGGGCTTTATCACGTTGAGCATCATTCCGGCATTTGTCGATCCGTACAGCGCAGGCTTTCAGGTAGCGGGGAAAATGTTTCAGCCTTTCCAAAGGGTTTTCCACAATGAACCGTTTTGTCATCAGGATGGACAGTTGCCCGTTGATGTCCTGGAGTGTCTGCTCATGGTTTTTCAGGGAAGGCATTTTACGCTGGACAGCCTGGTATTCCGTCAGGATCTGTTGGATGAGACCGGCAATCTCGTTGCCAAGCAGTCCGATACGCGCTTTGCCTTCGCTTTTCCGTTTCTCGAAGTCAAGGGCTTTTTCCGGTAAAGGGGAATACATGAAAGCAGCTTCCAGGGATGCCTGGAGAAGCTGTTCTGTCAGTTCTTCCTGTGATCCCAGCTTCAGGAAGAGCAGCCCCATTTCAGCCACGCCACGGAGATGTTTTGACATGAACTTCAGTTGTTCTTTCACCTGTATGGCAAAGAGCCGCCGTAAGCCATCATGGTGCATGGCCTTTGCGGGTGCAGGTTCGTCAAAGACCTCGATCTCGCAATGGGTGTTTTTATCAACCAGCGCAGGGTAGCCGATCAAAGACTGTCCGCCACGTTTGATTTCCAGGATTTCCGGTAAAGGTTCAAATGTCCAGGCAGTGATTCTTTCTGCTCCTGGCTGGATGGCGTGGTTCTGGGCAGGCTGTTCCGCTGATGCAGGAACGCTGTTTCCCCCAGTGGAGACGGTATCGGGTGAGACAGGGATATCCTTTTTCCTCAACGTGCTGCGGATTTCTGCCAGTTGCTGGAAAGCGTTGCGTGCCTGCCTGCCGAACAGGGACTGCAGGGATTCCAGGTTGCGGGACATCTCAAGCATCCGTCCATATTCATCCACGATACGGAAATTCATGAAGAGGTGCAGAGGGAGGGTTTCCAACCTGAAATCGTCTTTCTTGACAACCGTGTTTGTCTGTTCACGGATGTCGTTGATGAGGGCTGTTGTGAGCGGCCCTTCACCGAATGATGCCGATGCATGGATGCGGTCCATGAAACCCGCTGCATAATCCGGCAGGGGGACACAGTGCCGTCGGAGTTTCTGTGGCAACGACTTGATGAGCAGGTGCACCTTTTCTTTCAGCATGCCTGGAACCAGCCACTCACAGCGTTCAGCCGATATTTGGTTCAACGCATAGATTGGAATGGAAAGGGTGACGCCGTCCCTGGGGCTGCCGGGTTCAAAATGGTAGTCCAATCCCATCTCGATACCCGCCGGTCTGATGGTTTTGGGGAACAGGTCTGTCGTGATGCCCGCTGCTTCGTGGCGCATCAGGTCGTTCCGGTTGAGGTACAGGATTTTCGGATTCTCCTTGATGGCGGTCTTCAGCCATTTTTCAAAAGAGAAGCCGTTGACAATGTTTTTCGGGATGAAACGGTCATAGAAAGCGGCAATCAGGCTGTCATCAATCAGGACATCATGTTTGCGGGACCGGTGTTCCAGGTTCTCGATTTCATGGATGAGCCGCTGGTTATGATGGAAAAAAGCCGCCTTGGTCTCAAAATCGCCTTTCACCAATGCATCCCTGATGAAGATATCTCGGGCCTCTTCTGGGTTGACCTGGCCATAGTGGATACGCCGTTGGCTGTAAACCGTCAGGCCATACAGTGTCCCCCGTTCCATCGCACTGACCTGGGCGGGTTTCTTCTCCCAATGGGGGTCTCCCCATGATTTCTTGATCAGATGGCGGCCGACACGCTCCAGCCATTCAGGTTGGATCTGGGCAACGCACCGTGCATACAGACGGCTGGTGTCAACCAGTTCTGCAGCCATCACCCAGCGGCCGTTCTTCTTTGCCAGAGCGGAGCCAGGCCAGATTCTGAAGCGGATTCCCCGCGCACCCAGGAAGACGGCAGGGTCTTCAGTTTTACAGCCGACATTGCCCAGCAGCCCGGTCAACAGTGCCAGGTGCAGCTGTTCGTAGGTGGCGTCCAGTTCACTGACAGTCCAGCCACGCTCACGGACAATCGTCAGCAGTTGGGTATGGATGTCGCGCCATTCCCGGAACCGTAAGTAAGAAAGGAACTGGTTGCGGCAGTTCTCCTGCAGTTTCCGGTTCGACTGTTTATGCTCAACGGCATCTTCGAACCATTGCCAGATTTTCAGGAAACTGAGGAATTCGGAGCGGCTGTCAGCGAATTTCTTATGGGCGGTATCAGCTGCTTCCTGGACATCCATCGGACGGTCCCGGGGGTCTTGGATGGACAGGGCGGCGGCAATCACCAGCATCTCTTTCAGGCATTGATGGTCCCTGGCCGCCAGGATCATCCTGCCGATACGGGGATCGACAGGCAGTGTTGCCAGTTCCCGTCCAATCGGTGTCATCTGGTTCAGGTTGTCCAGTGCGCCCAGCTCATGCAGCAGCTGATAGCCGTCTGCTATTGCCCTGCGCATCGGTGTTTCCATGAACGGGAATGTATCGATATCCACCAGTCTGAGGGATTTCATCCGCAGGATGACCGATGCCAGCGAGGAACGGAGGATTTCCGGTGTTGTGTAAGGCTGGCGCTGCAGGAAATCCTGCTCTTCATACAGGCGGATGCAGATGCCGGATTCCACACGGCCACAGCGGCCGGAACGCTGGTTTGCCGCCGCCTGTGAGATTGGTTCGATGTGCAGCTGCTCCACTTTATTGCGGTAACTGTACCGTTTCACACGGGCAAGCCCGGAATCCACAACGAAACGGATGCCTGGGACGGTCAGCGAAGTCTCGGCGACATTGGTTGCCAGGATAATCCGCCGGGCATTGCCGGGCTTGAAAATCTTTTCCTGTTCCTGGGCTGAAAGCCGTGCATACAAAGGCAGGATCTGTACATGGGGGGGATGCTGTTTGCGCAAGGCTTCTGCCGCTTCACGGATTTCCCGTTCACCAGGCAGGAAGACCAGTGCGTCGCCGGAACCGGTCTTGAACAGCTCATCGATGGCATCGACAATCCCATCCATCAAGTCACGGTTCTGGCGGGGAATTGAATGGCTCTTTTCATCATATTCACTGATGCTGTCGATAGGGCGGTACCAGATAGCCACAGGGTACAGCCTGCCCGAAACCTCAATAACTGGGGCAGGTTTGCCATGGATGGAGAAATGTCTGGCAAAACGTTCGGCATCAATGGTCGCGGAAGTCACAATGACTTTCAGGTCAGGCCGTTCTGGCAGGATCTGTTTCAGGTAACCCAGCAGGATGTCGATGTTCAGGCTGCGTTCATGTGCTTCGTCAATGATGATGGTGTCATACTGCCTCAGCAGCCGGTCGGTCTGTGTCTCTGCCAGCAGGATGCCGTCAGTCATCAGCTTGATGCAGGCATTGGGGCCGGTATGGTCGGTGAAACGGATCTTATAACCGACAATATCCCCAAGTGCGGAATCCAGTTCCCGGGCAATCCGGCGGGCAGTCGTGCTTGCGGCGATACGGCGTGGCTGGGTGTGCCCGATCAGCCCTTTGATGCCTCTGCCGAGCTCCAGGCAGATTTTGGGCAGCTGGGTTGTTTTACCTGAGCCGGTTTCCCCGCAGACAATGACCACTTGGTTCATTGCAATGGCGACAGCGATTTCCCTGCGTTTTGATGAAACAGGCAATTCATCAGGGTAAGTGATTGGAAAAAGGCCGTCTGGCAGTTTTTTTTCAGGATTCTGTCTGGAATGGCTGCCTGAGCGTGGTTTTTTGGATAAAGATTCAGAAGCACTCATGTCGGAGGGCATTATAATCGTAAAAAAACGGTAAATGTCTTGAAAGGGACAGCTTCCGCAGAAAAGTCACCTATGGCATGATTGGACCTCATTACAGGAAATTCATTTCAGGATGGAAGAACAGTTTGTGAAATGGCTGCGTGCCGCTGCGCCTTATATCCATGCTTTCAGGGGGCAGACCTTTGTCGTTGCCTTCCCGGGAGAACTGGTCAAGGATGGCAAGCTGACAGTCTTGGCGCATGATGTCTCCCTGCTTCATGCCTTGGGCATCAAGGTTGTCCTTGTCCACGGCCTCCGCCCGCAGGTCGAGGAACAGCTCAACCTGCGCCATGTCAAGAACCGTTATTACAAAGGCATCCGTATCACGGACAGCGAGGCGCTGGAATGTGCCAAAGAAGCGGCAGGGGAACTCCGTCTTGATATCGAGGCGGCTTTCAGCCAGGGATTGCCGAATACACCGATGGCCCATGCCGAAGTCAGGATCATCTCAGGCAATTTCGTCACGGCGACCCCATTGGGCATCATTGATGGCATCAATCTGGAATGGACAGGGCGTGTCCGTAAGATCGCCGCCGACAGCATCCAGTCCATCTTGGATTCGGATGGGATTGTCCTGCTTTCCCCGTTGGGATATTCCCCAACTGGGGAGGCATTCAATGTCCTGATGGAGGATGTTGCCGTATCCGCTGCTGATGCGCTTGATGCCCAGAAGCTTGTATTCCTGACCGAAACCCCTGTCATCACCGACCGGAACGGGAACCAGATCCATGACATCACCCCGCGCCAGGCGGATATCCTGCTGTCGCAGGGGGATGTGGAGGAAAATGCCGGCTACTACCTGAAATGTGCCATCAAGGCCTGCCTGAGCGGGATTCCTCGGGCACACCTTGTGCCTTACAGCACCGATGGTGCCATCCTGCTTGAATTGTTTACGCATGACGGTGTCGGTACGATGGTCACACCGCAGGATGTCGACCTTTTGCGTGAGGCGACCATCAAGGATGTCGGTGCAATCCTTAAACTGATTGAGCCGTATGAGGAGAATGGGACGCTGGTCAAACGGAGCAGGGAGCTGCTTGAGCGTGAAATCGGGCATTTCTCCGTGCTGGAACATGATGGTGTCATTTATGGCTGCGCCGCGCTGTATCATTTCCCGGCAGAAAAAATGGCGGAAATGGCGTGCCTCATTGTCGATCCCGAAATGCAGGGGGAAGGGGATGGCGAACGCATCCTGACCCATATGGAAAACAGGGCGCGTGGACTGGGGGTTGAGACACTGTTCATCCTGACCACCCAGACAGCCCACTGGTTCCTGCAGCAGGGGTTTGCCTATGCCAGTGTCGATGACCTGCCGGAAGACAAACAGCGGATTTACAACTGGCAGCGCCGTTCACAGGTGCTTATCAAGAGGCTTTGACAGCATCGACCTGTCCGGGAAGACAGGGGAGACAAGGAGAGACAGCATGGCACGGATGGTTCAGTGCATCAAACTGGATAAGGAAGCGGAAGGGCTTGATTTCCCGCCTTATCCCGGTGAACTTGGCAACAGGATATATGACAGTGTTTCCAAAGAGGCATGGGAGGCATGGAAGCGCATCCAGACCATGCTGGTCAATGAATACCGTCTGAACATGATGGATGCCTCTGCCAGGAAATATGTCAAGGAACAGATGGAGAACTATTTTTTTGGAGATGGCAACGTCAAGACAGTTGAAGGGTGGACCCCTGAAAAACCGCAAGACAAGCTTGGATGATACGAAAGGAACCGCAATGACAATGCAGATCAGCTCCCCGGCGTTCAACCATAATGAGATGATGCCGGCGCGCTATACCTGTGAGGGGCCGAATATCTCGCCCCCGTTGTCCTGGACAGAACCGCCTGCAGGGACAAAAAGCCTGGTATTGATTTCCGATGATCCCGATGCCCCGGATCCTGCCGCCCCGAAAATGGTCTGGGTGCACTGGGTGCTTTACAACATCCCGCCAGAAACCCGTTCACTGCCGGAAGGCGTTGCTGATGGGGCGTTGCCGGCAGGGACGGTTGCCGGCACCAATGACCGTCAGCATGCAGGATGGACAGGGCCTTGCCCGCCCATCGGTGTCCATCGCTATTATTTCAAGCTGTATGCATTGGATGTGCTTCTACCGGATATCGGCCATGCGGCCAAGCCGGAAGTCCTGAAACAGATGGAAGGGCATATCCTTGCACAGGCAGAGATGATCGGTCTGTATATCCGTAAGGAAAATATCGGGAAATAAGCATCCGGGAGCCCCTGGGGAAGGGGCTTCCTTGCTGTAAAAGATCCAGGAAAAACAACGGATATTTCCTGACAGGTCTTTTTTGAGGTTAAAATCCACATTTGCGAAAGATACGATAACAGCCCGTTCTGGAGTTTCCATTGAAAAACTATCCGCATCCCATTATTGCCCGGGAAGGATGGCCGTTCATTTTCATTTCACTGGTTGTCTCAGCCGTTGTGACATGGAAATGGTGCTGGTGGTCCATTCCCCTTTGGCTCATCACGCTTTTTGTCATCCAGTTCTTCAGGGATCCTGGGCGGGTTGTCCCAGGGTTGGAAAATGCTGTCCTGGCACCGGCAGACGGCCGGATTGTTGTCGTGGAAAAGGCAAAGGATGTCTATGCAGACCGTGATGCACTGAAAATCAGTGTGTTTATGAATGTCTTCAATGTCCATTCCAACCGGTCTCCGGTTGACGGTAAGGTGGAGAGTGTCGAGTACTTCCCGGGGACTTTCGTGAATGCGGCATTTGACAAGGCTTCCACGGAAAATGAGCGTAATGCGATGATCATGACCGCAGAAAACGGTCAGACAGTCACATGCGTCCAGGTTGCCGGGCTGGTTGCCCGTCGGATTCTTTGTTACGCCGAGGCGGGTAGGGTGCTGGCAAGAGGCGAGCGTTACGGCTTTATCCGTTTCGGTTCCCGTGTGGATGTCTATCTGCCATTGAATGCCAAGCCAATGGTGTCAGTCGGTGACAAGGTGTCTGCAACAGAGACCATCTTGGCGCAGCTGCAGCCTTAGGAGAAAAACCGTGCTGTCTGGCTTGAAAAGGGGTAAACTGCTGGAAATCAGGGAGAAAATGTTATGACCGATCAAAAACCGGTGGGGGAGCCTGATAAGCAGGATCCTCTGAAGCCCCGTAATAAAAGCATCTATCTGTTGCCGAATGCTTTTACCATCGGCTCATTGTTCTGTGGGATGTATGCCATCATCATGGCATTGGGCATGGAGTTCAAGTATGCGACAGTCCTGATCTTTGTTTCGATGCTGCTGGACAGCATGGATGGCCGTGTTGCACGCCTGACCCATACATCCAGTGCGTTCGGCGCTGAGCTTGACAGCCTGGCGGATATGGTCGCTTTCGGTGTTTCCCCGGCTTTGGTGGTTTACGAATGGTCGCTGAAGTATATGGATGGCCGTCTGGGACTGGTGCCTGCCTTTGTGCTGGCGGCCTGTGCTGCATTGCGCCTTGCCCGGTTCAACACCAATATCGGCATTGTTGACAAGCGTTATTTCCAGGGGCTTCCCAGCCCGGCTGCCGCAGCGTTGGTTGCAGGGTTCATCTGGCTGATGGAGGACCTGGGGGTCAAAGGCAGCTCAGTCTGCTGGTATGCATGGGTGATCACCCTCTATGCAGGCATCACCATGGTGACCAATGTCCCGTTCTTCAGTTTCAAGGTCATGAATTTCAGGAAAAGCGTTCCTTTCCTGGCGCTTATCTTGGTGGCGCTTATCCTGACCGCAATCACATTTGATCCGCCGACGGCATTGTTTGGCATCTTCTGCCTCTATGGGCTGTCTGGTTATGTGATTTTCGCCTACCGGAAATTGACAGGGCAGTCTGTCAATATCATCAAGACAGAAGATGACCCACATAAAAGTACGGAATGAAGCGGCATGCTGATGGGCCAGGCTGGTCAGGCAATGGGTCTGGTATGGTCTCAGGATGCACTGGGAGTCATTGCGGCAGAAGGCGGAGGGGCTTATCGTTCCTGTCATGGATGTCAAGGTTTTCATCCCTCACCGACAGCAGACCGGACAGTTTTTCCGGTTGTGGTGTTTCCTGGCACGCTGAGCGTGCTGATATTCCCCTTTCATAGGGAAAATCCAAGAAAATTCCTGTTCCATGATGTTAAACATGGGCAGATGAGGTATCATTCTAAGATTCAGAAAGACAGTTGAAACAGATTCAAAGGAGTACATCATGGCGGGCACACCAGCAGACGCTGCAGAAGAGAAAATCATCATTTTCGATACGACCTTGCGGGACGGCGAACAGGTTCCTGGCAGCCAGCTGAATACGGTTGAGAAACTTGAGGTCGCCCGCGCACTGGACGCCATGGGCGTGGATGTCATCGAGGCGGGTTTCCCGATTTCCAGCCCAGGCGACTACAAGTCTGTTGTTGAGATTTCCAAGATCGTGGACAAACCGGTCATCTCCGCGCTGACCCGTGCCCGTGAGAAAGATATTGATGTTGCTGCGGAAGCCCTGCGTTTTGCGAAGCGTGGGCGTATCCATACCGGTATCGGCACTTCTGA
>CALGGD010000195.1 GCA_937916185.1 uncultured Oxalobacter sp.
TGCCACCATCCCCGCCCTGTTCCTTTTGCTCACTGCCTGTGGCGGTAAGAAAAAGGCCCCCAAACCTGCTGACAGACCAGCGGCTGCACCTGTATCAAAAGAAGTGGCTGTCGATGATGCCACGAAAGGCGTGCTGACTGCTGAATACCGGACCTATGACGACAAGAACGCCTGCTGGCTCGCCAAGACTGCTGACGGCGAATACTGCATGGCTGCCAATAAAGTCACAACCACTTTCCGAGACATGGCGAAAACAAAGCTGGCCTATGTCATATTGGAAAGCAAAGGCAAGATGGTCAATGGCGCACCGGATGCCACGGCTGAAGGTGGTGTCGGGCTTTTCCTCATCAACCAGGCGGACAACAGCATTGTCGCCAAAATGCCGTTTGCCAAAGCATGGGACAAGGGCGACGTTGAACATGCCCTGATGCAGATGCCGCTTGGCAAAGAACTCGAGGGGCTGTATGTCTATGACACGGTGAAGAAAGACGATATCACCGAAATCAGGAAACTGAAAATCTTTGGCCTGGATGGCAGGCATTTCCATCAGATGATGGATATCCGTATAACCTGGGCTGACAATTCCAACAAGGCGGCATTCAACCGTTCAGACACCAACGTCACTTCTGAAGACGCCGCCACCAGTGAATACAAGACCATTGTCCTGAAAGCCTCAGGATACCAGAAAGCCAAATCCTTTGAAGAAAAGACTTTCATGGTCTCCTTCAACAAAACAAAACGCCAATATGACGTACCTGTGGAATACCGCAGGCTCATGGGGGAATGAAGATGTTTTCCCGCCTGATGCCGCAACCGGCTGTCACAGGAGCATCTGGACACGGCCGCCCATCGGTCGCCCAGATGTTCTTTAGATGAGATCCACCGTGGTTCTGCTGTTACGCCAGACAGGGCAGGCAACGGGATTTTCCCCAACCACTGGAAATCAGGTGATAATAAGGATATTGGCAACAATACCTTTCTGACATGGGAACAGCACTATGAACACGACAGCCATCGGCGGCGTTATAGCGGTCGTCCTCATCATCCTCATCATCTGGTATGTCATTGTCGGCAACAGCCTGATACGCCTGCGGAATTTCAAGGATGAGGCATGGAGTGGCATTGATGTCCAGCTGAAACGGCGGCATGACCTGGTCAATAACCTGGTCAATTCAGTCAAAGGCTACATGATGCATGAGAAAGAGATCCTGACTGAAATTGCCGCCTATCGGGCGCAGGCTTCTTCCGCCCAAGGCATACGGCAGACGGCCGCACTGGAATCACAGCTTTCGGGGAGTCTGGGCAGACTGTTCGCTGTGATGGAAAACTATCCAGACCTCAAAGCCAACCAGAATGTCCTGAAACTGCAGGATTCGCTGGTGGAACTGGAAGATGACCTCCAGAAAGCCCGTCGTTATTACAACGGCTGTGTCCGGGAATTCAACAACAAGATTGAAATGTTCCCATCCAGCATTGTCGCCAGCACCAAACGCTATGCCAAAGCCGAGTTCTTTGAACTGACCGGTTCCACTGAGCAGGCAGCGCCGGTTGTGAACTTTTTCAAACCCAGTCAGAAGTGCCGTTTCTGCGACAGTGCGGTTCCTGACAACATGACAATCTGCCCGAGCTGCGGTGCAAAACAGATGGTTGACAACACGTAACCAGGGAAAACCTGCCATGGGGACCTTGACAAAGGCATTGAAAAAAACGGGGGTCTCCATATGCCTTTTCCTATTGGCCACGTTTGCCATCTCGCCATCACCGGCACTTGCAGATGGAAACGGCAAAAGCGGAGCCACCGTCAAATGGATAACCAGTGAAACGGACGCATCCGGCAAAAAAGCAGATGCGGTCAGGCAGTACACAACCACCAAAATACGGCATGAACGCCCCCAGAAAGCCAACCACTGGGAGCGTATCATCCAGTATGACATCTCAGCCACCATTGCCAAGGACGCATCAATGACCGTCACCGAGCGGCTCACGTTCCACGTTGAAAACCGGAAAATCAAGCACGGGATTACCAGGACCTATCCAATCCGGATGCGCGATGGCGATGATGGTCTCTACAAGTTTGGCTTTGAACTCCTTTCCACAAAACTCGATGGTGAAAATGTCCCCAGCAAAACCCAGCAGAAAGGACTGATGTTTGGCATGGTGCTTGGTGATGCAGAAAAAACTGTTTCCAAGGGTGAGCACACATATGAAATCGTCTATAAAACATCCGGTCATGTCCGCTCACTGGATGACCACGATGAAATCTACTACAACGCCGTCGGCACCGATGTAGGTTTTTTGGTGGATAAAGCCACATTCACCTTGACGCTGCCTGACGGTACGCAACCATCGCTGGCCAGAGCCTATACTGGCCGCATGGGCCGCCAGGGTGAAGATTACAGAATGACAGGCACAATGTCCTTTGAAACGACGCGGAAACTCTGGCCGAATGAAGCCTTCACCATCATTGTCGGCTGGCCCAAGGGCGTGGTCACTGTCCCGGAACGTCCTTGGATCCAGACCCATCGGACAATTGTCTTGGCAGGCATCCTGGCGGTTGTCATCGTTATCCTCGCCATCGGCTACTATTGGCGCTTTGCCGGGAAATCCCCTCCTGTCCATCCTGTTTTTACACCACCTGATGATTTGACACCAGGCCAAGCGGCATATGCTGACAGCAAGGCATTCTCCCCCTTGATGCTGCAGGCAGACCTCATCTGGTGTGCCATCAAAGGCTATTGCAAGATGGACACCACGGATCCAGAACAGACGGAATTCAACTGGACAGGAGGGCCGCCACCGGCATCTGCCCCGAAACGCGGGAACTTGAAACGTGCCGCCCAAGATGCGGATAATCTTCCTGGCAAAGTCGCCAACACCC
>CALGGD010000196.1 GCA_937916185.1 uncultured Oxalobacter sp.
ATGGCTTCTTCCGAGACACGCCGGCACTTCCGGTAATCCGCCTCTTTCCGGAACTCAGAATAACAAGGCGTCTTGAATCCTGCATTCTTATCCTGGAACTTCTGAACCAGCAGTTTCTGGATGGTCTGGATACCTTTCGGAAACCGCTGGGGCAACCCGCCGATGGCAAAAAGGGTATAACCAACACCGCCCATGACAGCCATCGACAAAAACAGACCAGCCGTCTTGACCCTGCCATGCCCGCCAAACCGCAGCGGCTGTTCAATGAACCGGGTTGTCAGCCAGGCCAGGATGGTACAGCCCACGAAAGCAACGATGCCATAAGCGGCAGTCGGCGCCCTCAGGCTGATGACCCATTTCATGCTGATCAGCGGCCAATGCCAGAGGTACATCGGATAGCTGATCAGACCGAACCAGACCAGGACCTTATTGGACAGCACCCACCGGTTCAGGACAGCATCTTTCCCAGCCATAATAATCAGGACCGTCGCCAAAACCGGTAGGACAGCCTGCCAGCCTGGAAACCCTTTTTCCTGCATGAAAACAATAGAAACAACAAGCAGGCCAAACCCGGCAACCGACAGGACATGGCTGAATTTATCACCCCCCAACCTTGCCTTGATGCCGGCAGCCTTATCCTGCCAGTGCAGGTTCCCCCATGCCAGCAGGGCGCCTGACAGAAGTTCCCAGATACGGGTATGAGGCAGGAAGAAATCCATCTCCGGCCGTGTCTTGAACCAATAGAGGTTCATCGCCATGGAAACAACAGCTATGGCGAGTGCCACCCAGAACACCGCATCTTTCCTGATTTTCCAAGCCAGCCAGAGGATGAGGGGCCAAAAGATGTAAAACTGCTCTTCAATCCCCAGGCTCCAGAGATGCAGCAGGGGTTTCGTGGCAGATGCGTTATTGAAATAGCCTTCCTCAAAGAACAGGACAATATTGGCGGCAAACCCTGCCCCGCCGGCAATATGCTTGCCCAGCTGCATATATTCATCTGCCAGCAGATAGAACCAGCCGACACCCAGGCAACCTGCCAAGACGGCCAGCAGGACCGGATAGATGCGCCGGATACGCCGGCTGTAGAACGCCCAGAAGCTGAAAGTGCCTTTCGCCAGCTGGGTATAGAGGATGGAAGAAATCAGGAACCCTGAAATGACGAAAAAGACATCAACCCCGACAAAACCGCCCTTGAAAACCCTGAGCTTGGGAAATGCGTGGAAAGCGAAAACCGCAAAGACCGCCAGAGCCCGCAGGCCATCGATATCAGGCCGCCAGCCGATGGCAGATTGCCTGGCAGC
>CALGGD010000197.1 GCA_937916185.1 uncultured Oxalobacter sp.
GGCAAAGTGGCTGCTGCAGGGAGTGTTCTGGCAGGGGGGGTGGGCAAAGTGGGTTCTATTGCATCGACATTCGTGCCTATTGCTTCCGGCTCATCAATACCCCCAGGCGTACTAGTCTGTACGTCGGCACCAGCAACAGTTGCAACGGGCGTCGTTGCGCCTGCCAGTTCAACGATTGCGTCGGCTGTTACTGGAGCGGCAGCGGTTCCTTCTGTCAGTGCGGCTGCAGCACCAGTTGCAGCAGCCAGCATGGCACCTGCCGCCGCCGTAGCATCACCAGTAGCCATGTCAGGCATTGCGCCTGCGGCGGTGGCAGCAGCACCTTCAGCTGGTGTTTCTCCAATTGTCATTCCCGCATTTGGCGCAATACTTGGCCTGTTGACTCTCGGTGCGATTGGCGGTGCTGTCTGTTACTGCTGTACGGTTGAGGATGGCAACGGACCGGACTGTGGAGAGTTTGGCTTCTGACCCTTTGTGATGGCAGGAAACTTATTCCTGCCATTGTTGACTGGCTCCGGGGAATCCGTCGGCTTATCGGAATCAGAACTCTCTATCAGTTGGAGCGGTCAAGGCTGGCAAAGGAAGAGAGGTCTCACAAATTTGTGGAAAAGGCTGATGTCTGACCAGTGCTTCATAATCCATCCATCTGATGATTTCGAAGGAGATGAGAATGTCGATGTTCAAATGGGTGTTCTGGATTCTGATTGCAATGGTCATTGCCATCATGTTTGGGTTTGTCACTGAAACCCTGATGTTTGCCGCGATTGTCTTCAGGCTGATTGTCCTATATGCGGTCATTTACTGCTGCGTCAAGATTTTCAGGCGCAGCAGGAAGGCAGCGGCATAAACCTGTTGATCATGGCTTTCCCAAAAAAGTTCCTTTCCAAATTTTATTGGTGAACCACTGCTTGGAACTGGGATCACAATACCGGACAGGTAATTGAGCAACACAGATATCAAAGCTTTACAAGAGCCTTGATAGGAGGACAGGAGGCGGAACAGAAATCCGCCATAACTTAACCATAGCCAACAAGGAGAAACATACCATGGCAGATACAGCATTTTTCGATGACAGTTTCAACCCTAGTGATGCAGAAAAGGCATTCGCACTCAAAGAACTCGGGAGAGCCATCCGACGGGCTTTGAAACGTATCCAACGAAGGGGCAAGGTCGGTACAGAACGGCTCAACAGGTTCCTGAAGAAACATGGGGAGGTCATCGTCCATGAGTTCAAGACGGCAGAAGGGTTCTCTTTTCTCCTGATTTCAACCGGTGTTGGTCTGTTTGTCGCCAGCTTGACCTACAACATTGTCGTGGCAGTCGCAGTGTGTCAGACCATTGCCACACTGACGGCAGCAGCAGCGGGGTTCATCACAGGACTGATCGGCATGGGAGCAGGTGTCGTCCTGAGTGCATTGGCAGGCATCAGTGCCATCGGTATTGTCCCAATCGGAGTGGGTGTTGCCGGTGCAAAGTTCCTTGCGGCATTGGGCGGTATTGCAGGATGGTTTGCCGGTGTCATGGCTGCATTGGGACTTGGTGCCAAGATGACCGTCGGCGCAAAGATCGGTGCGGTTGCGATGGCGGCGGTTGGTTTGACGGCAACACCGGCAATTGCTCCTGTGGCAGCTGTCGGAGTAGGGCTGGTGACAGCCGGTGCTGTTCTCTGGGGGCTTAAGAAGTTCTCGAAAAAGAACCGGGACAAGGATCAGTAACCGTAGCGGTGGTTGGACAGCAATGCTGTCCACAACAAACGCCAGCTGATGCACTGCCATCACGAACTGGACATTTGATACGCAGGAATTGACCCATCTCCAGATTTACAACATAAGACAGCAAGAAAGCGGCATCTGAAAAGATAGGCTTGACCAAAACCTTACAAGAGAAACTGGCAACGGGACAAAATCCCCGGACCGTGAACAACCACAACCATCAAGGAGTCACGGTATATCAGAACGGGGTGATATGGAAATATTGTCTGACGTTTTGAACACAAGGGAGGGTATATGTACGCTGTGATGTTTGCTATGAACAGGATACTGATGCTGTTGTTTATCTGGGCATTGCTCACCCTGCTGTACATATACCGTTCCGCAGCATATATGCGCCTTCAGGTGAATGATAAGGGAAGGCTGTAAAGGTTGCCTGTAATCTGCTGGTGGGCTTTGCTGGCCGTCTAAGGGTTGGGTGGCATTGGGTCTATGAGGCCTTCCTGCTTTTCAGAGGAATGGTATGTATTGGGTTCTCTGCTGTACTGCAAGGCAGGGATAAGGAAAACTGGACAATTTGGATAAGGAGATTGGTATGTCTGCCTGCATCTATAAAGCTGAACTTGACTCTCTGTATCATGAACTGGAACGCATCAAGGACGCACTCAATGATGCCTATGCGGAGAAAAATGCGGCTTATGGCAGGGTGAAACGCGCCAAATCGGATATTGAATCTTGGTATAGCCGGTCTAGGGGGACGTTCTTTTTTTGGTGTAATGGTGGTCGGAAATTGCCAAGACATGCCCTGTTCGGTCAGAGTTTCGGTGATCTGAAAGGTTACAAGGAAGACAGGGGTAATGCCGTCTGCGATATCAGGTATTGGTCAAACAGGATATCCAGTCTGAAAGCCTCAAGGGCTGAAGTTGGCAAGAAAATCGGTCATGTCAAGGCTGCCCGGCAGATGATGTTTGACCGTAAGCGTGAAGAATACCTTCTCAGGAAACAAAAGAACCGCCCATCTGCTGGATGTCGTCCATGACAGCTCCAGACCAGGCAGGATAGGGGGAGTCCTTTCTTGGAATAGATATGCATCCGGAAAAAAGCTTTCCTGCGGAGGCTTTCAGTCAGAAGAGAAAATACGTTTTATCAATGCCCATAATATACTAAGGACAAAAGTTGATAAAACACAATAAATAAGTGGTACAAAATTGATTGTCCTGAAGCTTATCAGCAGTATCAGGCCTATCGTTACAGGTTCTCCCAAAACCGCCCATTTGGATCGCCATCTCAACATGGATAAAAACATTATCCATAACACAACAATCGTTACAGTTACAAGCATCATAATGATTTTCCTGTTTTAAAGAAATGCATCAATGCAGGGAATCCGGAACAGTACACCAACAAATCAATCAAAATTTCTATCTGGTTTCTACATCAATGAAACAAGAATTTTTCTGCTAAAGCCTCTCTTTTGGCGTTCAGGATATCACGGAGTTCGAAGAAGATTTCATACGTGGATTTCCCCTCTTTTTTACGTGATTCAATGATAGAGGAGCTTCCGAATTGGCAGAAATAGAAGCCCCAGAGCCTCAGGTAAATATTCAAGATTTCTGTCATGATTCTGTTGTATATCGGTTTCATTCTTTCCTTCCTTTTTAAAATCCATCATTCATCTGAAATCAAGGAAAATTCTAAGCGGAAGACGTTATAGGAACTGCTGTGGGCAAATTTGTCCTGATTCATTTCTGCTCAAGACACATTATGGACTGCTGCAATTAATCCTGTGTCTGTATGATTATCTTTACAGATCAGCTGGGATGAATATCGTCAATCCTCTTTTTCCATCTTGATACATTCTCTTGGCATATAAAAAAGGATTGAATGTTTCTTAGAAAACGTCAGATTCCGCCAAATTTTACCGGGTAAAAAAGCCAGGATTCCTCGGTTAGACTGGTTTCCAGCATCAAGGTTGTCGAGAAAATCATCTGAATAAGGAAAGGAGACAGTCATGGACTATACCTGTCATTGCGAGACCCGGGCAAACCAGCGCGGTATCAAGAAAGAGGTTCTGGAATTGGTTGATGAACTGGGGGCTGATTTTGGGGACAAAATCGTTTTGAACCGTAAGAACTGCCGTCAGTACGCCGAAGCATTGAGCGGCTTCATCCGGTTGATAGACAGAATCAGCAAGGATGGTGGCAGCCTTGAGATCAGTGCTGACAGGGCATTCCTGAATGCTTATCGGCATACTGAAGAAGGGGGTATGCGGTATTTGGGGCAGATCAGGATTTGATGTTGACTGATAAAGGAAAGGATTGACAATGAGGGAACAGAGCCATCTCCAGAAAAAACTGCCACGTGACTCGATATCGAAAATCCTGTTGGGCAGCTTATATGTTTATGGTTATCGGGAAGGTGAAATGCTGTCGTTGACTGCTGAAGAATGCCGGAATCTGAAGACCATGGTTGAAAGGCTTAGGCGTCTCTTTAATGAAATGGAAGAAAAGGGGGGATATGTCCTTGTCAAGGAAAAGACTCAAGACATTGCAATCACAACATACCGCTTAGACAGCTTTTCTCGAAAGAAAAGCCTTTCAAAAAAGGAGCGTCTGATAGAAAGGCTTCTTGCAATTCAGGGCTGTTAATCCTTTTCGTCCGATTCTGTATATGGATTTGAATGGGTAATCAGACTCACTCAGAAAACAAAAAACCAACGCATCCCTTGTTTATATAGGTATGCGTTTTTTTATGCCTTTTTCCCGCAGGAAACACTGCTCAGCAGGATAGGACTTAGAAATCCCTTTCAATTCAGGGCTAATTCCAAACGATTCAATCGTCCAGAAGTTCGTCAGCAAAGTTATGTCTCAATCCCTTTCAATTCAGGGCTAATTCCAAACAACTAATAAAAGAAATTTCAGAATGGTTCTATAGTCTCAATCCCTTTCAATTCAGGGCTAATTCCAAACTAATGATAAGATCATTTGTCATGCATCATATAGGTCTCAATCCCTTTCAATTCAGGGCTAATTCCAAACCCGAAAAGAATTTTAGAAAATTCATACAGGTATTAGTCTCAATCCCTTTCAATTCAGGGCTAATTCCAAACGTTTTATCCTCTTTAATACATGCTTCAACCTGCTGCCCAAATGCTTGCATAGGCATTTTAGCATGGGTTGGATACATCTCTGCCAACTGATTCAATAAAGCAGGAACTGCTTCTGGATTAGCTGCATTAAATGCAAACTTCCAAAACATCTTGCCTTGTTCATTGCGCTGACGCTGTTCAGCATTAAATTGCTTGATAGCATCAACGAACCGTTGAAACCGAGAACGGCTTTCGATGACTTCTTTATCGGAAGATTTTGGATCATATTTAGTAAATTCTTTCATTTTGGTCTCCATTAGATTAGTTAGGGTTGTTTCTTTCATATAAGACGGTTGAAATAGCGCAGTTACGCCCTAATAAATTTATCCATATACCAAAGATGAAACTGCAAGATTTCTTGGGCAAATGCTCCACCCAAAATTTCTTTTGCTTCATCTTCAGTATAACCATGTTCTTGAATGATTTTAGCACCTTTTGTAAGCCCAAACCACAGACCCCATACAGTGTAAATTACAAAAAGCACTGCTGAAAAGAATGTGTTATTTAATTTCTTCATGATTTATAAAATTTCCAAAATAAATTTATAAGAAAGTTCTTTCAATCTACAAATATCTGTAGATTTTTCTCCAGAACTTATAATTAAGTATTGACCAGATTCAATAGAAAAATTCAATTGAATAACTGTTTCATTTTTTAATAAAAATTCCACTCTTAAATAGTTATTAGATAATGCAGTTTTTATTGAAGCATCTGGATAAACAGAAAGTATAGCTAGCTTTAGCTCACTGAATGTATAATCATTGGGATGATAAATAGCATCTGTAAGTATATAAGCTAATTCTTTTTTCGTTAATTGTTTAATTTGTAATGAAATAAGACGTTTCATTTAAAATTCTCCTTAAGTCTCAATCCCTTTCAAATCAGGGCTAGGTTCAAACTGCATACATCTCTTTTCCTGTTAAGATTCAGTCTGTTAGAAAGGGCATTCCCAAAAATGACATCCATCTTAAAACATCTCTTCCAAAAAACGCTTTTTTTGCCTGTTTTTTGAGCAATCATGGTGATGAAAACAGCAAACAGTGGCATCAATCACTGAACCACGTTCATAGTCTAGCATATCAGGCATTTTTGACAGTCTGTTTTTTCTGTCAGCTGATATCTTCTGGCAATGATGTCAGGATGATTCCTTCTGGCAATAAGGGTTTTCCGATACGTTTTCTCAATCCCCTTTTGGGAAGGGGATAACATCTCAGGTCATCTGATTTTCTGTCAAGCAATGGGAGGATGTCATCCAGGCACCGGTGAAAATCTGTTTGTGAGCCTTCCAGTAGGAAGAGGCTGTATTGCAGGGGGACAGCATGGTTTTTCAATGCCCGATGGATACGGCCAAGCCTTTTGGGATTGGTAATGTCATAGCCGATGATATAAGTGTTCATGCTGCTTCTTTTAAGAAATCCTGACAGGTTGTCTCAAATTCCTCTGTGCCTTGGCAGATGTTTCTTGTTACGACTTTTGTCTGTGGGAAAAGTAAATCGGATTTTGTCTTGATGGCATGACAGATATCCCCGATGGTCTTTTGGATTTCGCCTTTGATGCTGTCATAGAAAGGTTCATATTGCCGGTAGAAAGCAATCCTTGCGGTTTTATTCATCAGGCATGCATCGTCTACGACCTTGAAATCTTCTGGTCTCAGTGTTTCCTGAGAGAACAAATTCAGGACAAAACGGTCGATTTCTGCCCGGAAAGGTTCAACCAGGTCACAGGCCAGAGACTCACGTCCAAAGTCAAGGGCATGATAGAAGCCGACAAAAGGATCAAGTCCTGCACTGTAGAGAGCGATGACGGTTTTGGAAAACAACAGGGTGTATCCCAATGAGATAGCTGCATTGAAAGGGTCTTTCGGAGGACGGCGGTTACGTCCACTGAAGTGCAGGCGTTCAGGCAGGATTGCGGCAAGCCCGGCGAAATAATGGGCGGCGGCATTCCCTTCAATCCCACGGATGGCGGGAATATCTGGTTGCTTCCTAAGTGCCAGAAGGGCATTGTCAAGATGCCTGATGCAGAAGGTAAGCTTATAGCGGGATTCAGGGTGTCTTTGACGCATTTCATCAAGCAGATTGACCTGACGGCTGATTTTCATGTCGATGATCTGCTGTGCGAAGGCAGTACAATGGGCAGGATTGGTGGAGAGATGATATTGGGTGATGCGTCTTTCGGCATCGTGGTGAGGACGGGGGACCATCAAGCTGACTTCGTTTTTTCTGCCTGACAGGCATACGATACCTGTCCCGTTTTCCCCCAATTTGCCGAGCAGGTTGGCATGAAGGGTGACATCTCCTTTAAGGACGATGCGTTCAAGCAGCGTAAGAGGGATGGTGCCTGTCCGTTCATTGTTTTCATAGCAGGCGATGGTTTTGCCATCCAGCCTGAGTTCAACATTTTTGCGGTCAATATAAAGCGTACTCATGGATTCTCCTAAATGATGAGGAAAGGGGAGGTTGGTTGAGGAACAGCTTTCCCGAAATATTCAGGTTGCTGTCTGGGGTCAAGCTGGAACAGGTGGATCCGGATGAGGTGGAGATCGGTACGATTATTGTGGTGCAGCCCGGTGAAAAGATCCCCATCGACGGAATCGTGGCGGAGGGCAGTTCCACACTGAACACAAGCGCACTGACCGGCGAAAGCATGCCGCGGGAGTGCGCGAAAGGTGACGAGGTGATCAGCGGCTGCATCAATCTCAGCGGCGTTCTGAAGATCCGGACCACAAAGGAATTCGGAGAGTCCACCGCTTCGAAGATAATGGAGCTTATCGAAGACGCAGGATCGAGAAAGTCAAGATCCGAGGAATTCATTACGAAATTCGCCAGGGTATATACTCCGGCGGTAGTCTATGCCGCACTAGCCCTGACATTTCTCCCGTCTCTTTTCCTGATCGTCACAGGAAAGGATCCGGCCTGGGGGACATGGATATACAGAGCACTGACTTTCCTTGTCATCAGCTGCCCCTGTGCCCTTGTGATAAGCATTCCCCTTTCCTTCTTTGCGGGAATCGGATGTGCCAGTCGGGAGGGAATCCTTATCAAAGGTGCC
>CALGGD010000198.1 GCA_937916185.1 uncultured Oxalobacter sp.
GTAAAACGTGCCGTTCGTGCCCGCGTCCACCACCATCGGGCTGATCGCCTTCGTGACCGCGAGGGAGTTTGACACGGCGCTTGACACCATCGGCCCGACGACGCGGGAGACGGCGTTCGACGCCGCGACCTCGACGCTTTCCGCGGCGATGACGCTCTTCTGGCGCCTCACGGCCCATCCCGGCTACCTGCACCTCGATCCCGGCGCGCTGCTTTTTCGGCAGCCTCGCCTGCTCGCATGCCTGGATGAAGTCTGTCTGACGGCACAGGAACGCCGGTGTCTGGAGCACATCGACAATCGAAGCGACCTGAGGGACATCGGCTTCGGTATGGACATCTGTCAGGACAGGCACATTGAACTGCTTCCTGACATCCGCAAGGATTTCCAGACCCTTATCGATACCCAATCCACGGAAGGAAGCAGATGAAGAACGGTTGGCCTTGTCATAGGAAGACTTGTAGATGAATGGAATGTCCAGTTCATCAGTCATTTCCTTCAAGGTTCCTGCCGTATCAATCGCCAGCTGGTGGGATTCAATGACACAGGGACCAGCAATCAGGAAAAACGGTTTATCCAAACCGATTTCAAACCCACAGAGTTTCATGCCTTGCTTCCCCTCTTTTCACGATAGGCCAAGGCCGCTTCAATAAACGCCTTGAACAATGGGTGGCCATCCCTTGGATTCGATTTGAACTCTGGATGGAACTGCACCCCGATATACCAAGGATGCGCTTGTTCTCCCGTCCTTGGCATCTCCATGATTTCACAGAGTTTCTCTGTTGGAGTCAAAGCAGAAACCACCATCCCGGCTTTCTTCAGCTGATCCAGATACAGGTTGTTCGCCTCATAACGATGCCGATGGCGTTCTGTCACCACATTGCCATAGACTTCGGCGGCAATCGTTCCAGGTTCAACAGCACAGGTCTGCGCTCCCAAGCGCATTGTGCCGCCCAAGTCAGAATTCTCATTACGCTGGACAATCTTGCCAGCACGGTCAGCCCATTCAGTGATCAATGCCACAACAGGGTTTTCGGTATCTGGGTCAAATTCTGTTGAATTCGCATTTTTCAGACCTGCAACATGGCGGGCAAATTCAATCAGGGCTACCTGCATCCCTAGGCAGATGCCAAGGTAAGGTACTTTGTTTTCACGGGCATACTGGGCTGCCGCAATCTTGCCTTCAACCCCCCGCTTGCCAAACCCACCGGGGACCAGGACGGCATCATATTTCGACATATCAGGCAACCCTGTCTTCTCGATTTCTTCTGAATCGATATAGTCGATATCAACCTTGCAGTTGGTATGGATACCTGCATGCCTAAGCGCCTCAATCAGGGACTTGTAAGACTCCGTCAAATCAACATACTTACCGACCATGCAGATAGAGACTTCTTTTTCTGGATGTTCCAGCGCATAGACCAGCTTGGACCAGACAGACAGGTCTGCCGGAGGCGGAGTCAGGTTCAGTTTTCTGCAGACGATATCATCCAGCCCCTGGTCATGGAGCATCTGGGGAATCTTGTAAATCGTATCTGCATCCCATACGGAAATGACTGCATTTTCAGGGACATTTGAGAACAGGGAAATCTTGGCACGTTCATCATCCGGGATGGGACGGTCTGCCCGGCAGAGCAATGCATCAGGATAGACACCGATTTCGCGGAGCTTCTGGACACTGTGCTGTGTCGGCTTGGTTTTCAGTTCTCCTGCCGAAGCGATATAAGGCACCAATGTCAGATGGATGAATACGGTTTCATCTTTTTCAGCCCGCAGGCTCAGCTGCCTTGCCGCTTCAAGGAAAGGCAGTGACTCAATATCACCGACTGTACCCCCGATTTCAACCAATGCGACATCATAGCCCTTTGCACCACGATGGATGAAATTCTGGATTTCATTGGTGATATGCGGAATCACTTGGACAGTCTTACCTAGATATTCACCACGGCGTTCCTTGCGGATGACCGATTCATAAATCTGTCCTGTCGTGAAATTGTTGACCTTGTGCATCCGGGTAGAAATAAACCGTTCGTAATGCCCCAGGTCAAGATCGGTTTCCGCACCATCGTCCGTCACAAAGACCTCACCGTGCTGGAAAGGGCTCATGGTGCCTGGATCCACATTGATATAAGGATCCAGCTTGATCATGGTGACTTTGAGACCGCGGGATTCAAGGATGGCTGCTAAGGATGCGGCGGCGATTCCCTTACCGAGAGAAGATACAACCCCGCCGGTAACAAATACATATTTGGTCATTTTCTATCGATGCAAAAGCACAATAATGGAAAGTTAGATTATAACTTAAAAGAAGACCATACATAGTGAAAAACCGCTTTCTGAAGCGCCTCTTTCCTTTCGAACGGAACACTGCTGGCAAAGCCAATTGCAAGGTCAGTCAGATGCTGATGTTACTGCTGTATGAAAGATATTCCATATTGTATAAACTTTTGAAGTTTTTCATCTAACAGATTGATATAAAATAATCTAATCTGTGTACCAGAATCTGGATGATGATTTCCTGTAAGACTCGGCTGAAATGCCGTCATCATCAAACATGAACTGGACTGCACCGTCATTGTCAGAACGGAACATCGTGGTATCCAGCAGCTGATACCGTTTGACAACTGAAGGATGAGGATGATGGTAACGGTTCCTGTATCCAACCTGGAAAACAGCATACTTTGGCTTCACTGTCATCAGGAATGGCAACGATGATGATGTATGGCTGCCATGGTGCGGGGACATCAGGACATCAGAATGCAGTCTGTCGCCGTATACAGCCACCAGATTTTGCTCCGACTCTTCTTCAATATCACCTGTCAGCAGCAAGGAACCATTATGAGAATCAACTTTAATAACACAGCTTAAATCATTTGTTTTCTTATTATAATTATAGTCAACTGCACTTGGATGCAGCACACTGAAACGGATACCATCCCATTCCCAGCAATCACCGGCAAGACAAGGTCGAACCGATGACCTGTCAGAATTTGGCATCATGGAAGAGACAACCTCACCAACAGGGATATTCTCCAGTAAAGTATCCAGCCCGCCTGAATGGTCACTGTCCGCATGCGATACCACTACCTTATCCAATGATTCAATCCCCCTGTACTTCAGGTAAGGAATAATCACCCGGTCAGCTGCGTTCGACTGTCCATATGCAGGACCTGCATCGAAGAGCAGCCGATGATGGCTCGTTTCAACTAAAACAGTACCGCCCTGCCCGACATCCAATACCGTTGCTTTGAAGCCCCCTTCCACTGGCGGGGTCGATGTCAATGCCAATACCGGCAGGAAAC
>CALGGD010000199.1 GCA_937916185.1 uncultured Oxalobacter sp.
AAAGGATGGTGCCGATGAGAGGAATCGAACCTCCGACCTACTGATTACGAATCAGTTGCTCTACCAACTGAGCTACATCGGCATCATGGAATCGAGCATTTTATCAAAAAATGGTAAGAAAGTGTTTCTGAAACTGCCTTAGCGGTTTCCGCCCCTTTCCACAGAAGGGGGTTTTCTGGTATTTTCTGACCCATCTGATTGATCTGACAAGGATTGTTATGACCCATTCTGTTTCATGTTTCCTGCGCAATGCCGCATTGCTGTCACTTGCCGCAACCTCGATGGCATGGGCAGCCTCAACGCCTGAATCTGTCATCAAGAACCACTTCAAGACTTATCTCGGCCAGACACCGGATGAAGTGCGGAAGACGGATTACGGCAACCTGTATGAAGTCCGGCTGGGAACAGACATTGTCTATTCTGACCCGAATGGCCTGTACCTGATCATGGGCAATGTCATTGACATGCAGTCAAAGAAGAACCTGACTGAAGAACGGGTTGACCAGGTTTCCAAGATTGACTTCAATGCATTGCCGAAACAGTATGCAATCAAGATTGTCAAAGGCGATGGCTCTGCCCAGATGGCGGTTTTCTCGGATCCGAACTGCGGGCACTGCAAATATCTGGAGAAAAACCTGCAGAAAGTGGGCAACGTGACCATTTACCTGTTCCCGATGACGATGCTTTCTGACAGTTCGAAGACAATTTCAGAGAACGCCTGGTGTTCTGACAATCCAGTCAAGTCCTGGCAGGACTGGATGCTCAATGGAAAAAAACCGGTGAAGACCAAGGTTTCCTGTTCCCTGCCAGCCAAAGAAGTCAAGCAGCTGGCAGACTCGCTGGGCATCCGTGGCACGCCGACACTTTTCTTCTCGGATGGAACCCGTGTCCCAGGTGCAGTCGAGGCACAGGACATCAATTTCAAGCTGAAGACCCTGCGGTGATTTCTGCTCAGAACGGTTCCATGAAACAGGATGCCCGTCATCTGGTACGGCGGTTGTCCTGTTTTTTTGTCTCTGCTGATTTCTTCATATAAGATAGCTTTTTTGCGGCAGCGTCCGCTGATATTCTTTCAACCCCGCCGGTTTACGGGCAACTTCCGGCTTTTTTTCTGTTGATTATGACTGCTATTGCTATGAGTGGGACGGAACGCCGTCTCCGGGACATCCTGTCGAAACGCATCATGGTGCTTGATGGTGCGATGGGCACGATGATCCAGCGTTACAAGCTGACCGAGGAAGATTACCGTGGCGGTCCAAACGGCCGTTTCATCGGCTGGAAACCGGATGACCTGGCAGAGGGTGAGCGTGAGCTGTTTGTGAAGGGCAACAATGAACTGCTGTCGCTGACACAACCGCAGATCATCCGTGAAATCTATGACCAGTATCTGGAAGCCGGTGCAGATATCATCGAGGCGAACACGTTCAGTGCCACGACCATCGCCCAGGCGGATTACCATATGGGATTCCTGGTGGATGAGATGAACGAGCAGTCGGTGAAGATTGCCCGTGAAGCCTGTGAACGTTATTCAACACCGGACAAACCCCGTTTTGTGGCGGGTTCCATTGGACCAACGCCGCGTACCGCCTCGATCTCACCGGATGTGAATGATCCGGGTGCCCGCAATGTCACATTTGACGAACTGATGACAGCTTATCTGCAGCAGGTCCGTGCGCTGGCAAGAGCCGGAGTGGATATCCTGCTGGTGGAAACGGTGTTCGACACCCTGAACTGCAAGGCGGCACTGTTCGCGATTGACACCTATTTTGAAGAATCCGGCAGAACTTTGCCGATTATGATTTCTGGCACGGTGACCGATGCCTCGGGACGTATCCTGTCTGGCCAGACGGTGGCGGCTTTCTGGTATTCGGTGCGCCATATCAAACCGCTGACAATCGGGCTGAACTGCGCCTTGGGCGCTGCGATGATGCGCCCCTATATTGAAGAGCTTTCACGGATTGCCGATACCCATGTCTGCCTGTATCCGAATGCCGGCCTGCCCAACCCGATGAGTGAGACCGGGTTTGATGAGCTGCCTGCGGATACCGCCCGCGTGCTGAAGGATTTTGCAGAACATGGTTATCTGAATATGGTCGGCGGCTGCTGCGGCACGACCCCTGACCATATCCGCGCCGTTGCGGAAGCGGTTGCCGATATTCCACCACGCAAGCTGGCGGAAGACCCGAAAACATTGCGTCTGGCAGGTCTGGAACCTTTTGTCATCGATGACCATTCGCTGTTTGTGAATGTCGGTGAACGGACGA
>CALGGD010000200.1 GCA_937916185.1 uncultured Oxalobacter sp.
TGGTATCTCGCCGTAAAGCAGCGTGCTGAATATGCCAACGGCAGATGACCATAGACCAGCACTTCTGATTGTATGTTTTCCGGCAATCTTGGCAACATCTGACGCAGGCTGTCATGACTCATCTCAAAGGGCATGACCCAGCGGACAGCGCCCAGTTCCGCCACAATCTGCAGGGCTTCTGGGTTATAGAGGTTCAGATGGGGCCCTGCGACAAAGGGTGACCTGCCTTCCAATAGTCCTGCTGCACCCATATCGTTGGCTTCCACCATGAACCAGCCGTTCCCGACAATCCGGTGCATCGCATTCAGGTGGGCACCGGATTCGAGCAGGACCTGTGTGGACAAGACAACTTCTTTACCGGCTGACGCCAACCTACCTGCCAAAGCTGTCCAGTCGGACTCACGCATTTCATGCCTGCGGGAACAGACGGTCTCGCCCAGATAGATGATATCCACGGGGGACTGTGCAATGGCTTCATAGAAAGCCAACAACCTGTCTTTCTGCCAATAGTATTGAACGGGTCCCAGTGCCAGTTTCAATGTCGATTCCTTCCCACAGGCTTATTTCCAAGAACGGTAGTAGGCACCCAATGTCTGCTGCTGCCCTTCCGACTGTTTTGCCAATGCAGCAACCCACTCAGGTTTCACCTGATACCCGGTTGTCTCTGCATTGCAGCTGTCCAGGGCTTCACGCCAGACTTTTGTCACAGCAGCGGTATAGGCTGGGCTCCGCTGACGCCCTTCAATCTTGATGGCGGAAACCCCGATCTGTTTCAGCCGGGGTAACAGTGCCAGCGTGTTCAGGCTGGCAGGTTCTTCGATTGCATAATAGCTTTCACCGCAGACCTGGTAACGCCCTTTGCAGATGGTCGGATAACTGGATTTTTCACCATCCTCATAACGGTCAACCAATACACCGTTGAGCCGTGATTCCAACCCTTTCGGTGTTGTCACCCATTTAACGGCTTTTGCCGGGGAACAGACCCCTTTATTGTTCGGCGCTTCCCCTGTCACATAGGAAGACAAGGCACAACGCCCTTCCACCATGACACAGAGGCTGCCGAAACCGAAAACCTCCAGCTCAACATCGGTATGCTGTGCCACCATCTCAACCTGTTCGATGGACAAGACCCGTGGCAGCACAACCCGTGCAATCTGGAATTTCCGTGCATAGAAGTTGATGGCATCATAATTGGTGGCAGACCCCTGCACGGAAAGGTGCAGGCGCAGGCCAGGATGGTTCTCACAGGCATACCGCATCAAGCCCGGGTCTGCGGTAATCATCGCATCGACACCCAGTTTTGCAGCCCGGTCAACCGCCGTCTGCCAAAGCTTGACGGTATCCGGCAACGGATAGGTGTTGAGGGCAAGCAGAACTTTCCGGTTCCGGGCATGGGCATAGGCGACACCTTCTTCAACATGCCTGTCACTGAAGTTCAGCCCCATGAAGTTCCGGGCATTGGTCGCATCACGGAAACCGAGATAGACGGTATCCGCACCATGGTCAACCGCCTGCTTCAAGGCAGGCAGGCTCCCGGCTGGGCATACCAGTTCCAACGGTTTTCTTCCGGTTCCCTCTACTGTCTGCAAAACCACTGCCCCCTGACCTGACTTCCGCCCTCAGCCTTTACCCAAGGATCCATGCAACTGACACGCTCACCTGAAAATGACCGGTATTGCAGATTCCACTGCGCCTGCTGCATGGAACTTCCTTTCTGTCTGGCTGTTTCAATATCTGGCTAGACAGTAATTTAAACCGCAGCAGACGTCAACACCGTATCAGCCCTGATGGGACAAACCTGTCTTTTTCGATTATCCTGTCTCATCTGCACCGACTGGCAAAGACCCATCCATCACGGGAGATTCCCAGGGCTGCACGAGTCTTCAGAAAAATCAACTGCAAGCCATTATCATTGACTTTACCGGCTCCTTTTTTTATAATGCCCATTAATGAACTATATGGTACAGTTAAGACGCCGATGTGGCACCACACATCCAACCGGAACCATGTGGTTTCATAGGACGGCCACATGATGATGAATTTAAAAACTGATGATAAATCAGGATTTCAGGGAGTCTCCATGCGATTTCGCACCGCTGTACTGCTGTTTGCCGGTTGCCTGCTTTCCACAGCAGCTTCTGCGGCTGACCTCATGGATACCTATATGGAGGCCCTGGCGAACGACCCTCAATACGCCAGTGCCCGTGCCGCAAACATCGCCGGACAGGAAAAGAAAACCCAAGGGCTTTCCAAGCTGCTGCCCAACCTGGGGGCTTCTGGCGGCTATGCCAGGAATTATCCGGGCGATACCCAGTATTCTGAAAACAAATACAGTATCACACTGACCCAACCGCTGTTCAATATCGCCGCCTATCAGAACTATGAACGCAGCAAACTGGAAACCGAACTGAGCGATGCCCAGTTCGCCGAGGCAAAACAGGACCTGATGATCCGGGTCGCTGATGCCTATTTTGCTGTCCTGACCGCCCAGGATGTGCTGGCGTTCTCAGAAATCCAGAAAGAGGCGGTCTCCCGTCAACTGGCATTGGCGCGGCGCAATTTCGAGGTCGGCAACACTACCATCACTGACACCCATGAAGCTGTTGCCCGGTACAACCTGGCGGAAGCGGAGGAGATTGCCGCCATCAATGACCTGGAGGTCAGGAAAACCGCCTTGGAGGAAATCATCGGCCATCCACCCGGCATACTGAATCCCCTGCGTGAGCATGTCCTGCTGAGAATGCCTGAACCCGCCATCCTCACGGACTGGGTTGCGACAGCAGAGAGCGGCAACTACAAAGTGGTTGAATCCCAGCTGATGTATGAAATGGCGAAACGCCAGACCACTATCAGCAAGGCAGGTCATGCGCCGACTGTCGACCTGGTCGCCGCCTACAACCATTCGAACCGTGACCAGTACACGCTGGATGCCAAGCGGGGGCTGGAATCATTCAATACATCCAAGATGGTCGGCATCCAATGGAACATCCCATTGTTTTCCGGTTTTGAGACATCCAGCAAAGTGAAGGAATCCATCTCACTGGAGGAGAAATCCCGCAGTGACCTTGAGGCGGCGAAACGCAACGCTGCCCAGCAGACACGGCAGTATTTCCTCAATGTCAGCAGTGGTCTTTCCCAGGTGCGCGCACTTGAGTCAGCGGAAACCGCCAGCCTTTCCTCGCTGGAATCCAACAAGCTGGGGTACGAAGTCGGTGTCCGCATCAACATCGATGTGCTGAATGCCGAGCAGCAGCTCTATGAGACCCGCAAGAACCTGACAAGGGCACGCAATGACACCATCCTTTACGGGCTGAAACTGAAACGGGCGGCAGGCACTTTGGTCGAAGAAGACCTTCAGGAAGTCAACCTGCTGCTCAGAAAATGAAGGGGAACCTGCCATGTGCCAACATACCGAACACCGCAACCGCAAGCCGACGCCAGGCATCTCCCATAACCGGTCAACGCAAGGAGTCATCTGATGGCAGCCATTTTAAAGAACAAGAAGCTGATTGTGATTGTGCTGGCGGTAAGCTTCCTGTCCTTGGGCGTGCGCACCGGCAT
>CALGGD010000201.1 GCA_937916185.1 uncultured Oxalobacter sp.
GTAAGCGGTTGACTGTTAATAGGTTATTTACTCAAGAATTTCTCACATCATATCAATTCAAACAGTACCTTGTGCTTCTTCCATTGCCGATAGTTTTCAGGTAATTTTTCGCCATCAGTGCATTCAGAAGCCTGATTGCCTTGTCTTTCCGCCATCCCAGAGCCCCGGCTATCTCGCGGCTGCTCAGATTTCTCGTACCGCCGAATAAATCGATAATTTTCTGTTCATCCACATTGACATCAAATGTTTTCCGCAAGACTGGCAGCACAATGGTGATGGATTGATCCATCACATTGAATACCGGCTGATTGGCATAAGTCCGGTATGATTCGATGATTCTCCGGATTCCGGTGCCAAACATTTCAATGTAATGCATCCGGAAGAAAATATTCCCGATGACGGGGTTCCTGAGATTGGAAATATTCCCGGCAAGATACTCTTCTTTGGTGATTCCCTTTGGCAGGCCTCCGGGAGATGAGATTTCAATCCGGTCTGGGAACATGGAAATCCTGATATGCGAGTCGATATCCCAAGTCCTGTGGACAAGCGCATTCGCCACGGCTTCCCTGAATGCTGACTCAGGAATCAACTCCTTCCTGATACGTTCACTGCCGACAATCTCCTCATACTGGTAGTTCCTACGAAACATCTGGCAAGCCCTGTCATACTGCTCAAAAATGGAAATACCTGAGAGCGTCTCACGTTCAAGAATCATACTGATGGATTGACCAAAACGGGCGATATCGATTCCATGAAAGGGATTCCTGTCAGAGAACAAAGCAGCGGCATTATTCCATTTCCGGTCGTCTGTATAAAAACCGAACGTACGGAACACATCATCTGTCACCTGTGAGATGCCGAGTTTTTCTTTGACTTTCTGGCTGAAATAATGGAATTCAAGCTCCTTGAGTCCACAGGGCAGGCCTTCGTAATACAGATTGCTTCCCTCCAAGGTGAGCCGGTTCAATTCAAGCCTGTCCACCTCAATGGATGACGTAGCACTTCTTCTATACGCCTTCCCCCTGTAAAGATAAGGTTTGTAGGGTCCTTCAAATACCCTGAGCGTGATGACATGGGTTTTCTGTTCGACAGACAATGTGAAATCAGGCTTTGGCGTTATGGTGTCGTTGATCCGGTTTTCTATATCAAGGCAGGCACTCTCCGGATTTTTGATGCCGCACACCTGACCATCGTCAAGGATGCCGAACTTGATTTCTCCCGTTCCAAAATTCGAAAACGCACTGACCGTCTTCAGAAAGGTATTGCTGACTTCTGACTTGAATTCGAACTGTCGGTTTTCTTTCATAACAAAGCCCTTTTTTGATTGCCCCTGACAGAAGTAAATCATATATACAACGCAAATGCAACGGAAAATTTTACGTTGCATTTGCATTGCAACGAAAATAAGGAGTTGCAATAGACCACCAGATCAGGGAAGGACACACGGTTCAAAATTAGCCTGGGGCTTCTCATTTCACAAGGAAAACCATGTAACCCGTTGACATTTTTTTACGCTCTGTTCAACAAATGCGTTGATTGTAAAAATCTGGCTCTACACCATTAACGGGGGATGGACATCTATCAGACCCTGTTCATTACACCATTCCATCCATATTGCATCAATTCAGGTCTTCCCAAAGAAAGAATCAAAAAAGACCCGCCGAAGCGGGCCTTTCCTGCAATATCTGGGTATCTGTAATCAGATGACACCCTGAGCCAGCATGGCATCTGCAACCTTGACGAAGCCAGCGACATTGGCGCCGGTGATGTAGCTGACAGAACCGTCTGGACGGGTACCATACTTGACGCACTGTTCGTGGATGGCCTTCATGATGCCGTTCAGTTTCTGATCGACTTCTTCACGGGTCCAGGACAGGCGGATGGCGTTCTGGGACATTTCCAGGCCGGAAGTTGCGACCCCACCGGCATTGGAAGCCTTGCCAGGTGCATACAGCACGCCTTTTGCTTCAAACAGCTTGGCAGCTTCAATGGTGGAAGGCATGTTCGCACCTTCAGCAACACAGACAACACCATTGGCAATCAAGGACTTTGCATCGCTTTCGTCCAGTTCGTTCTGGGTTGCGCATGGCAATGCGACATCAACAGGCACGAACCATGGTCGTGCGTCTGGATAGTATTTCGCACCGACTGCCGCAGCGTATTCGCTGCAACGACCGTATTTGACGTTCTTGATTTCCATCAGCTTGGCCAGTTTTTCTGGAGTAAAGCCGTCTTCATCGACGACTGTGCCGTTGGAGTCGGAAACGGTGACAACCTTGGCGCCCAGCTGCATGGCTTTCTCAACAGCATACTGTGCCACGTTGCCGGAACCGGAAACAGCAACACGCATCCCCTTCAGGTCCTTGCCAACGCGTTTCAGCATTTCCTCAACGAAATAGACGGTGCCATAACCGGTGGCTTCAGGACGGATCAGGGAACCGCCGAATGCCAGGCCCTTACCTGTAAAGACGCAGTCTGTACGGTTGGCCAGTTTCTTGTACATACCCGTCATGAAACCGACTTCACGGCCACCGACACCGATGTCACCGGCAGGCACGTCGGTATCTGCACCGACATGACGGAACAGTTCAGAGACAAAAGCCTGGCAGAAACGCATGATTTCGTTGTCGCTCTTGCCCTTGGGATCAAAATCGGAACCCCCTTTGCCAGCCCCCATTGGCAGTGTGGTCAACGCGTTCTTGAAGGTCTGTTCGAATGCCAGGAATTTCAGGATGGACAGGTTGACGGATGGGTGGAAACGCAGGCCGCCTTTGTAAGGTCCGATCATCGAACTGTGCTGGATACGGTAACCCCTGTTGACCTGAACCTGACCATTGTCATCTACCCAGGAAACACGGAACTGGATGATGCGTTCTGGTTCTACCAGACGGCGCAGGAGTTCCTGGCTCTGGTATTTAGGATTTGCCTCGATGAAGGGCCACATGCTTTCCATCACTTCGGTCACTGCCTGATGGAATTCTGGTTGATGTGGGTCGCGCTGTTTTACACCATCGAGGAATTCTTGAAGAGTCTGTGCCATTTTGAAAGATCCAATCAAAAAATAAATAATAAAAATAAAAGCGGTTAACAACGCACAGCTGCCGCTGTGCACAGGAAAACACCAGCCAATCCCAATCCTGCGCCCCCATTGCGCTGGATGCCGATTGCCTGCTGTCTGAAAACCATAACGGCACTGAACCCTGATGTCCCAGCCGCTATAGCCTGTCCATTATCACAATATAATCGATAGAAGTAAATGAGTTTCCCTATCAAGTGTGGCAGAAAAAGACCCAAGCGTTCCAATGTGACTAATTTGCCAATACAGATGCCTTTTCTCCCCAAAGCCAACAGGAAAAAAACGCCGGGGGAGCCGCAAATTGATAGAATATCTGTTTTCAGTTTTTCTGTTTTTCCATCATGATTGACATCCAGCTTCTCCGCAAGGATATCGGCACAATCGCCGCAAAGCTCAAAACACGCAACTTTGACCTTGATGTTGCCGCTTTCTCCGACATGGAAGCCCAGCGCCGCCAGCTTCAGACGGCAACGGAAGAAATGCAGGCAAAACGCAATACGCTTTCCAAACAGATCGGCATCCTTAAAAAGAGCGGTCAGGATGCTTCTGCTGTGATGGCGGAAGTCGGCGGGCTCGGCGCACAGCTCAAAGCCAATGAAACAGCCCTTGCCACCCTGCAGGAAAAGATTTCAGCCTTCATGCTCACCATCCCCAACATCCCGCATGACTCTGTCCCTGTCGGCGCTGACGAGTCCGCCAATGTGGAGGTCCGCCGTGTCGGGACTCCCCGTGAATTTGATTTTGACATCAAAGACCATGTTGATGTCGGTGCGCCTCTAGGGCTGGACTTTGAAACAGCATCCAAGCTTTCCGGTGCGCGTTTCTGCCTGATGCG
>CALGGD010000202.1 GCA_937916185.1 uncultured Oxalobacter sp.
TTATGCCAGTTTTGTTGATGGGGCGGCGGTTTCTGTGGATGGCGGGTTTACTGCCCATTGAGAAAGCAGGAAACCAAAGGATGGTTCCTGGTTGTTGCCAGGTGAACCATCCTGGAGGCTGGCAGAAAGGGATGCCTTATGGTTGAATATAACTGTCCAGGTTTTTCCTCTGAACCGCTATCTTCTGAAACTTGATAAGGAGGCAACGATGATGCAGAAACGCAGATTGGGCAAGAACGGTCCTGAAGTATCCGCCTTAGGGTATGGTTGTATGGGGTGTACACCTTCCTATGGGCATAATCCTGATGACAGCGAAATGGTCCAGCTTATCCGCAAGGCTGTTTCCTTGGGAGTCACGTTCTTCGATACCGCTGAGGTCTATGGACCATTGATCAATGAAGAACTGGTCGGCAAGGCGTTGGCACCTTACAAGGGCAAGGTCGTCATTGCCACCAAGTTCGGTTTTGAACCGGATCCGTCGAATGATGGCAGATGGCTCAGACTCAACAGCCGTCCTGAACACATCAAGGCGGTTGCGGAAAGTTCCCTCAGACGGTTGGGTGTCGATGCCATCGACATCTTCTACCAGCACCGGATGGATCCCAGTGTGCCTGCCGAGGATGTTGCCGGGGCAGTCGCTGACCTCATCAAGGCAGGCAAGGTCCGGTACTTCGGGCTTTCTGAACCCAGCATGGATTATGTCCGGCGTGCCCATGCTGTCTGTCCAATCACCGTTCTCCAGAATGAATATTCCCTCTGGTGGCGTAAGCCGGAACAGGGGATGCTTGCATTGCTGGAAGAACTTGGCATCGGTCTGGTGCCATACAGCCCACTTGGCAGGGGGTTCCTGACAGGTGCCATCACCCTCCAGACAAAATTCGGTTCAAATGACTTCCGTGCCACCATGCCCCGTTTCACACAGGAAGCCATCAAGACCAACACAGCGATGGTCACCCTGCTGCTGGAGATTGCCAAGGCGAAAAACGCCACGCCAGCCCAGATTGCACTGGCATGGCTGCTGGCGCAGAAACCATGGATTGTCCCGATTCCCGGCACAACCCGGCTTGAACGCCTGAAAGAGAACCTGGGTGCCCAGGATGTTGTCCTGACCGGGGAAGACATGGTCCAGCTGGACAAGGCGGCTGTCGGTATCGTCGGGGCACGTTATTCCGGCATTTCGGCAAAATGGGTCGGCGAAGGCTGATAAGCACCAGCCAGCCGTATGGATCAACCAGCCCTTTCCTGTCAGGCAGGGAAGGGCTTTTCATCAAGGATAAGGCATGACACTCAAGAAACTCATTGCAGCAGCCCTTTTCAGTACCGTCTGCCTGACGGCTGTTCCAACCTTTGCAGGCGATATCAAGCCGATGGAACTTTCCCAACGTGAGGCCCGGATTGTGCCGATAGCCGCTTACACGGCAAATGGCGACTTGGCAAAGCTGGAGACT
>CALGGD010000203.1 GCA_937916185.1 uncultured Oxalobacter sp.
TGGGTGGTCTTGATGGCGCGGGGGAAGTCGCAAACATCAAGCGTGTCACCGAAGGAATCAGCAAACAGGTTACCGATTGGGTGTGGGCGACTTATCTGCCGAACAGAATCCTGTGCCACTGCGGACGGCGGTGCTGTCAGGGCTGGGAAGAGAATGTCCAATGGTCTGATGCCGTTGTCGAGATGTCGAAGCTTGCTTTCGGTACGGGCAAGATACTCATAACAAAACAGTATTTTTCCAAAAAGGCGTACAGGATGCCGATTGCAGATATTGCGAGGATTGAGGATTACTCGCTCAGTCACACAAAGCACCTGCTTAAGACGGTGGTGATGTTTTTCCGTGGCACTCGCAAACAGCGTGGAGTTGGTCAAGTCTTTCTTGAGGCTGTTGACCAGGCATTGAGAAAACAGGGCATTGTGGGGGATGAAGAATGAAACCGATAACGACAGACAAAATCCGGCGTTACTTTTTTGACAAGGGATTTTGTGGCTACGAGATTGAGCGGAGTTTTGTGCCGCTCGGGCTTGATGAGGTTGAAAAGGTCTATCTCCGGCTGTCAAATGGACGCAACGTTTGGTCAGTCGGATTTGGAAAAGAGGATAAACAGTCGTTTGTCCAGTTTGCCAACGATCTGCTGGAAATGGCAGAAAAACTTTAAGGAAAAACCATGACAGAAGAAATCAAAGACGAAAACATCATTGATGATGCCGAAATCAAGACAGTTGAGGAACCGCAAACCGATGAGGCGCCACAGGCTGACCAGGCTGTTGTTGAAATCACCCGTGTCGCATCCGCCGCCTGTTTCGGTGTCGGTAGTCGTGCTGACGCAATCGAACGCATGACCATCATCGGTACGAACCTGATCCTGATGGCTTTGAACGAAACCAGCCAGAAAAGCCGGATGGCTGTTTTCAGCGCAGTCCTTGGGAATCTTGCCCAAGCCGCTGGTGTCCAAATTCAACAGGCACCACAGGATGAACCAAAGGCAGAATGACCGCTGGTGTGCCAGGAGCCTGAACGGTGACTGGCACTGTGGTGTCACTGGGAAACTCAGTTTGAGAAAGGCGGCGAAAATGAAATTACGCATCATTTCTGACCTGCATATTGATATCAATCATAAAATCCCGCTGGAATACGATGATGATGTGTTTACGGTCATCTGCGGCGATATCTCAGGGTACGCCGAGGATTCTATCCAATGGATTGCCAAGAACGTCAGGAACGGTGTTTTCGTGTCAGGAAACCATATTGCGTATTCCGGTCGATACACCATCGAGGAAAGTCAGAGGGAACTTGAGCGGGTATTCCCGTTGGATGAGCCTGTCTCCTACCTCAATGACAGTTACAAGATTGTTGATGATGTGGTCTTCGTTGGTGGCACGCTCTGGACAGATTTCCGGTTGAAGGTCAACGAGAATCCAATAGCAACAAATAAATTTTATCTCGGTGCAAAGATGATGGCGGCGGTCGGGATGAACGACTATCAGCAGGAGATGTCAGAAGGCAAGTTCCTGACACCGGATAACACAGAGTCCATGCACTATCGGACGGCGAAATATATTGCAGATATCTGTGAGAAATTTCCGGACAAGAAGATTGTGGTCGTCACCCATCATGCGCCGAGCAGTCTATCCTTGGATGACAGATATGTAAACAATGCCCTCAATCCATGTTATGCGTCAGACATGGACAACTTCATCCTGAACTATCCCAACATCAAGTTATGGTGTCATGGTCACATCCACCAGTCGAAGGATTACATGATTGGCGGGACACGGATTGTCTGTAATCCCCGTGGATATGAGGCATGGGATGATGGTAACGCGGTTTGGGACAAGAATCTGATAATGGAGATCTGAAATGATTGTATATGTCGTTTCAGTCCATGGTTGTGTTGTGGGTGTATATACGACCAAAAGCAGGGCAGAAAAAGCCATCAATGGGTCTTTTCCGGATTCCAATGTCAGGGAGGATGTTGCATATCCGGGGAATTATCGTGATACAGAAGGAAAAGTCGTTGCCGATATGTGGAAAATTGAGGTCAACGCAAATCCGATAAATTGTTGAGGTTGATTATGGATCGGGTCTGGTACAAGAATCCTGAAAACCCCATTGCCTTCTTCAAGAGGGCGTGGGACATGACAGACATTCGATGGATTGATGAAATCGACATATCAAAGACGTGGATGCGGACAAAGCTGGAAATGCCGTTGAACGAGTTTCTGGAAAAACTGGGGCGCGGCAGGCTTGTCCAGTTCAGGTTCGTCGAAGAGGACACCTACATCGGTGACAGGTATTTCACGGCGTTTGTCCGGTTCAAAGACCCGGATGCCGTGCGTGACCTGTTTGGATGGGCGTATGTGCCGGTGAATGAGGCAGGGGAGTTGAAAAGTGAACTGGAGGTGGTTAGATGATTCTGGACAAAGGTCCTTGGGGCATCACAACGAATATGGAACTTCAATCAGACGATTTTCTGCATGACGTGCGGATTAAAATCGATGGTGACTTTGATGGGCTGGCAGACAGACTGAGATACCTCAATGCACTGAAAGAGCGGTTGAATGAAAAACCATTGAAGGGAAAATGATGGTCTGTCTTGGCAGGAAAATAAAAGAAAAATTCCACATTTATTTCAATGGCAGGGATATGGGAGAGGTCGAACCTTATATCGAGACGGATGAGGATGTGAGGATTGTAAATCTGCTGTATAGCAAATGGTTGTTGACACCGCCTCCGGCTATTGTCTTTAATCGTCTTGGGGCTGTGCGAGGTTTTTATGCTGTGCGTCCGTTGATATATTGAGGAAGGGAAATGAAACGTCTTTGCGAAATCGACTGTACACGTGAAGAAGCACAAAAAATCACCAAAAACTATGGACGGTATAAATTTTATCCTGTTGAATACGGTGGCTGGATTGTCTCTGATGTCGTTCAGATTATGTTTTTCAAGGTGATTGAGTTGGAATCCCGGATTGAACAGCTTGAGAAAGACCTGAAAAGATATCAGGATTGATGATGAATTTAAAAAAAATTCAAAAAACACTTGAAATAATACTTTTTGGTGCTAAAATGGGCGTTAATTTCTAAAGTGGGTTAATGCGCTTAGAACATAGAGAGCCTTGAAAACAGCCGTTTTCAGGGCTTTTTTGTTACCAGAACCAGCCAAGCCTCTGACCGGAAAATGGCATTAGTCCCGGTCATGCTGGTTGGTTAAATTACGGAATCTGTGATGAAACGGGACTGGAATTTACTGCATATCCTGCTGGCTCATTTTGAGACAGAATCCATCGGAGAGTTCATTCAGGACATGGACAAGACAGACCGATGGACAGAAGGGCAGTATTTCTCGGATTATCTGAAATCCGACACCGATAAACGCCGTGGCATTGTTTACGGACATCTGGAACTGCTGGTAGATGGCGGATATGTCCAGGGCATTGAACTGCGTCTGGACGACAAGGGTTATTCATGCGGGCTGTTCCATCCACGCCTGACCAATGAAGGGCATGACCTGTTGCAGGCAATGCGGTCGGACAACCTCTGGGGCAAGGTCAAGAAACTTGCTTCCGAAAAGGGTGTGGAACTATCCATCCAGTCACTGAAATACCTGATTCCGTTTGCATACAAGCAGATATTCGATTGATATTCAAATAATATTATTCCCCGCCCGCTTAGCTCCGTGTTCTGTTGGATTGACAGGCTTTAAAACAGACAGTACCCATCCGCTCCTGATGGAATGCTGTTGAGCCCCACTTGTTTTCTCGTTTTTTTGGTTGGGGCTGGTTTTTTCATTTCTTGTTCTCCACCATCTTGCTCCTCCGCAAGCGACTGACCGCCGTAAGCGGTCATCTCAAAGGCGACAAAAATCATGGCGACAAAAAAGAAAACACCTCAGTTCGTGATGAGGAATGTTGATGACCTCATTCCGTACATCAACAATGCACGGACTCACAGCGAGAAACAGGTCAATCAGGTAGCTTCTTCCATCAAAGAGTTTGGGTTTATGAATCCTGTCATCATCTCTGATGACAATGGAATCCTGGCTGGTCACTGCCGTGTCATGGCGGCAAAGAAACTTGGCATCAAGGAAGTGCCATGTATGCAGGAATCCCATCTTTCCGAAGCACAGAAGAAGGCTTATATCCTGGCTGACAACAAACTCGCTGAAAACGCTGGTTGGGACTTTGAGCTTGTTCGGGTGGAGCTGGAAACGCTGAAAGATGAAGACTTCAATATCGAGCTGACCGGGTTTGATTTGAATATAGCGGCTCCAGTCGAAGATACATCAAGGGAAATGGACCTTGGTGAGTTTGGCGAGGAACAGTTTGACCATATCTGTCCGAAATGTAAATTCAGGTTCAATGACTGATGTTTGACTGGAAATGGAAACTGGCTGACCTGCCAGAACCTGATGGAAAACTGAAAGTCTTTTCCTGTTTTGCATGTGGCGGCGGTTCCAGCATGGGTTACAAGCGTGCTGGCTATACCGTTCTCGGAAACTGTGAAATTGATCCGAAAGTCGCAAAAGTCTATCAGAAAAACCTGCATCCGAAATACAGCTTCGTGATGGATGTCAGGGACTTCTTGAAGCTGCCGGATGAAAAGATACCGGATGAGTTGTTTCATCTGGATGTGCTGGACGGTTCTCCGCCCTGCTCTGTATTTTCCACGGCGGGGGTCAGGGAAGAAGGCTGGAACAAAGAAAAGGTATTCCGGGAAGGACAGGCAAAGCAGAGGCTGGATGACCTGTTCTTTTTCTTTATCCAGGTTGCCAAGAGATTGCAGCCGAAGGTTGTGATCGCCGAGAACGTGAAGGGGATCATCATAGGAAATGCCAAGGGCTGGGTCAACCAGATCGTGAAGGCTTTTGATGATGCCGGATATGTGGTGCAGATATTTCTGTTCAATGCGGCGAGGATGGGCGTGCCTCAGAAAAGGGAGCGCGTCTTTTTTATCGCTCATAGAAAAGATTTGAAATATCCGAAGCTTTCTATGGAGTTCCACTCAAAGCCGATCCCTTTTAAGGATGTCCGGGAGCCATATGGCAAGGCGATGGATCCTGACAGTATGCAGGCTAAGCTCCTGAAGTACAGGATCCCATCTGACAGATGTATCGCGGATATCAATGAGAGGGTCCGTAAAGTAAAGAATAACGGCTTTTCCACTCCGATCAACAGGGATGATGAGCCGATACAGACGATCGTTGCCGGCAGCAGCCTTTACAGGATGTGCGACGGTCTCTTGATGACTGATAGAGACATTATCAACTGCCAGACGTTTCCGCAGGATTATGATTTCATGGATCAGAGCGTTCAGTATATCTGCGGTATGAGCGTGCCGCCGGTCATGATGGCAAGGATCTCCGAGCAGGTATACAGGCAGTGGCTTAAAGGTGGTGATGCGGATGAAGATGCGGAAGCTGAAGAAATATAAGCCGACAAAGTTCAAGGCGAAGGATTCTGTCTATGACAAGGACGCGGCGGATTTTGCCGTGGATTTCATCCAGTGCCTCTGCCACACAAAAGGAACCTGGGCAGGAAAGCCCTTTGAACTGATCGACTGGCAGGAAC
>CALGGD010000204.1 GCA_937916185.1 uncultured Oxalobacter sp.
AGAACCTGACGCCCCTGGGGCGCAGTGTGAAGAAACGGCTGAAGAAGGTTTTGTGCTGTTACCCTGATGAGTTTTGAAGGCTATATGGGTGAAGCGATGGCAATGGGCGAAAGGACACCGTTGGCGGTCATCAATGCCCCGGCTTCCGGTCGTATGGCGATTGGCGAGGCGTTGACCAATATTGCAGCTGCGCCGGTCCAGGACGTTTCTGATATCAAGCTGTCCGCCAACTGGATGGCGGCCTGCGGACAGCCGGGGCAGGATGCGGCACTGTATGACACCGTCAAGGCAGTCGGTCTTGAATTATGTCCTGATCTGGGCATCAGTATCCCGGTCGGCAAAGATTCCCTTTCCATGCGGACAACATGGCAGGAAGCCGGACAGGACAAAGAAGTCCTGTCACCGGTCTCCCTCATTGTCTCTGCATTCGCGCCGGTACAGGATGTCCGCCGTTCCATGACCCCGCAGCTTCGGACAGACCAGGGTGACACCGCACTGCTGGCGGTTGACCTGGGATTGGGCAAGAACCGGATGGGCGCTTCCGCACTGGCGCAGGTCACCGGTCAGATCGGGGCAACCGTCCCTGATGTGGACAGTGCTGAGCACCTCAAAGCCTTTTTCAACACCATCCAGGACCTTAACCGGAAAGGACTGCTGCTCGCATACCATGACCGTTCAGACGGTGGTCTTTTCGTGACCCTCTGTGAAATGGCGTTTGCCGGGCATTGTGGCCTGGATATCAGCTTGGATGCCCTTGCTGATGCCGTCGTTGATGCCCAGCCTGACAGCAGCAAAGTGCTTTCCATCCTATTCAATGAAGAATTGGGTGCTGTCCTGCAGGTCCGTAAAGACAGTCTTGAAGCCGTGACATCCCGGTTCATTGACGCAGGGCTTGGAGAAGCCATCCATTATCTGGGTACGGTGTCTGCCGGCAATGATATCGTCTTCAAACTGCAAGGCCAGGTTGTCTATCAGCGTTCCCATATCGACCTGCACCGCCTATGGAGCGAAACCAGCTGGCGCATCGCCAGACTGCGCGACAATCCAGATTGTGCAGACCAGGAATACGACCAGATCCTCAATGCCGCAGACAAAGGCATCTCACCGGTTGTGCCGTTCGATATGTCAGAAAACATCGCCGCACCCTACATCAACAAAGGTGCACGCCCACGGGTTGCCATCCTGCGTGAGCAGGGCTCCAACTCCCATGTCGAAACAGCCTATGTCATGCACCGTGCCGGGTTCGAGGCAGTCGATGTCCATATGACTGACCTGATGGATGGCCGGATGTACCTCGATGACTGCAAGGGTCTGATTGCTGTTGGCGGTTTCTCCTATGGGGATGTCCTGGGTGCAGGCGAAGGCTGGGCGAAGAAAATCCTGTTCAACAACCAGCTCAAGGAACAGTTCGAGAACTTCTTCTGGCGGATGGACACCTTCGCGCTGGGCATCTGCAACGGCTGCCAGATGATGAGCAGCCTGGCATCCATCATCCCGGGGGCTGAAGCCTGGCCGAAATTCGTCCGCAACCGTTCCGAGCAGTTCGAAGCCCGTTTCTCCATGGTCGAAGTGACCGCATCGCCGTCCATCTTCTTTGCCGGCATGACAGGGTTGCAGACGCCGATTGTCGTTTCCCATGGTGAAGGGCGGGCAGACTTCTCCCAGCAGGGCGATATCCGGAAAGCCCTGGTCACCATGCGTTACATCGACCATGACGGCAGGCCGACCGAGGTCTATCCGTTGAACCCGAACGGTTCCCCGGATGGCATCACGTCTGTGACAACACCGGATGGGCGTTTCACCGTCATGATGCCGCATGCCGAACGGGCATTCAGGACCGTCCAGAACTCTTGGGCACCGGATGGTTGGGGCGAAGATTCCCCATGGATGCGCATGTTCCAGAACGCCCGGAAATGGGTTGGCTGACAGATATAGGGCTGCCCGTCTGGTGAAGACAGCATGCTGAAAAACGGTTGAAGGCGTTTCGGTCAGAAACGCCTTGCTATTTAAAGCCTCTTTTCCTTTCTGGTTTTCTGAGAAGTCAGTTGATAGAAACTGGCAAAATTGCCAAAAAAAATCAATGAACACATTGCTTGGCTTTTTTCCTTCAGGTAAGATGGCTTTGACAGAAAGTGGCAAAATTGTCAGAAAAAATCAATAGGTCATCTATGGAAATCAAGAGAGACAGCTACCTGCAGGCTTTGATAGACCGTATGCATAATGGCATGGTCAAGATAGTGACAGGCATTCGGCGGAGCGGGAAGTCTTATCTGCTTTTTCAACTGTTCAAGAAATACTTGAAAGGCATTGGTATTCAAGATGACCATCTCATTGAGATTGCGCTTGACCAGAGAAAAAACAGGCAATACAGAAATCCAGATACCATCCAGGACTATATTGAGTCCCGGCTGGTGGATGATGGCAGGTACTACATTCTTCTTGACGAAGTTCAGATGCTGGAAGATTTTGCTGAGGTCCTGAATTCACTTTTGCCTATTGGCAACATAGATCTTTATGTGACCGGGAGCAATTCCAAGTTCCTGTCCAAAGATGTCATGACAGAATTCCGTGGCAGGGGGGATGAAATCCATATCTACCCATTGTCATTTCACGAATTCATGCAGGTCTATGATGGGGATATCTATCATGGATGGGCAGATTATGTGGCATATGGTGGTCTGCCTCTGGTTGCAACGATGAAAACCGAGACTCAGAAAATCAGATATCTGACAAACCTGTTTTCTGAGGTTTATCTGAAAGACATCATCGAGCGCAACCGTATTGCCAAAACACAAGAACTGGAAGACCTGATTAATATACTGGCTTCTGCAATCGGTTCTTTTACCAATCCGGTTCGGATTGAAGCGACCTATAAGACAGTTCTTCATTCTTCCTTGAGTGTCAATACTATCAGGCAGTACATTGATTACCTGGAAAATGCATTCATCATCAGTTCTGCACACCGCTATGATGTCAAGGGGCGGAAATACATTGGAACACCCCTCAAATATTATTTCGAGGATGTTGGCCTGAGGAATGCCCAGTTGGGTTTCAGACAGGTTGAGGAAACCCATATCATGGAGAACATCATCTACAACGAACTACGCAGCAGGGGGTTTTCTGTGGATGTCGGTGTTGTGGAAGCACGTAAGAAACTTCCAGATGGGAAATATGAAAGGAAGCAGCTGGAAATCGACTTTGTCGCCAACCTTGGTAGTAGACGGTATTATCTGCAATCCGCATTCAGTATGCCGGATGCTGCCAAGCAGGCGCAGGAAAAGGCATCATTGATCAAAGTGAATGATGCATTCAAGAAAATCGTCCTTGTGAAAGACGTCATGCATGTCACCAGGGATGAATATGGCATTACAACGATGAGCGTCTATGATTTCCTGCTGAACGGAAACAGCTTGGATTGGTAGTTTCTTGGATTCCTTGACCGTTCCAGAAGATACCGGTTGATAGAAACCGGCAAAATTGCCAAAGAAAACCAATGAACGTGTTGATGGAGCCTGATTTGTATCGGTAACTTTCAATGGAAAACAGTTCTTGGGGAAATAATAGTAAAAGAATATTCTTTAGATATCTCTTATCAATTCTAAAAAGTGTTTACCCTGTCATTTTAGCAGTAGCCTCATTCTTTCAAGGGATGAAGGATTGGTTTGGGAATCCCCGGATACTCCAACCTGCCGATCAGCTTCATCACCAGCTGCGGGCACGGGTTACGGGCATGCTCCAGGTTGTGCGCATAACGCAGCGTCGTCTCGATCTGCCGGTGACGGGCGAACTGCTGCACCTGCTGCAAGGTTGCACCGCCCTTCAATGCCAATGTCACCGCCGTATGCCGCAGCGAATGCGCCGTCAGGCGCCGCGAATCCAGCCCGGCGTCTATCATGGCACACTTCGCAATCCTGCTGATGCTCCTCACCGACAGCCGTTTCCCATGGCTGTTGCGGCTGTACGAGGGGAACATCGGCGAAGACCGCGTGACGCCGTCCCGGCAGGACAGGTACCGCCGCAGCAGGCGGCGGAGCGCATACGTCACCGGCACGAAATCCGACTTGCCGTCACGCCCCTTGCCGTGCACCCAGAGCACCGGCTCCCCGTCCACCATGTCCAGGTCGCCCGCATCCAGCAGCGACACCTCCGAGACACGCAGCCCGCAGGAGGCGATCAGCAGCACCATCACGAAATCCCGCAGCGCACGCGCGCAGCTTTCCCGTGTCCGCGTGGCGCTGCCGATGGACCGTCCCGCCTTCTCCTCGAGGCAGACCAGGACCTGCCGCATGTCGGCGTCCGACAGGCAGTCTTTCCGGAAGCCCCGCCCGGACTGGACGCCCCTGACCGACACGCCGGCGTCCTCGCCCAGCCCCTCGCGTGCGAGCCACTGGAAGAACACCTTCACGGCGGAGAGGTATGTCCTCGCCGTCGCCAGCGAGAAGCGTGACAGCAGGAACCCTCGGAACCGGCCGACATCCTCCGCGCCGGGGGCGTCCACGCCGCCGGCCGTGCACCAGG
>CALGGD010000205.1 GCA_937916185.1 uncultured Oxalobacter sp.
GCAGCCAACAGCAGAGATTGATGGATGGAAGATACAGCAAGCGGCTCTTCCCGACCGCTGTCAAACAGGCATTATCCCATCAAAGCCTGTTTAACCAACTTGGACACCATACCCATATCAGCACGGCCAGCCAGCTTGCCCTTCAATGCCCCCATGACTTTACCCATATCCTTGGGACCAGATGCCCCTTTGACCGCTTCCGCAACCTCAGCGGCAATCTCTGCTTCAGACAGCTGTTCCGGCATATAGGCAGACAGCACATCAATTTCAGCCTGTTCGCTTTCAACCAAGTCAGGACGGTTGCCCGCAGTGAACTGGGCGATGGAATCCCGACGCTGCTTGATCATCTTCTCAACGATGGCCAGAATCTGACTGTCATTGAGTTCAATGCGTTCATCGACTTCTTTCTGTTTCATCGCAGCAGTCAGCATCCGGATGGTCCCCAGACGTTTCGTGTCTTTGGCGCGCATCGCCGCTTTCATATCAGCGGTAATCTGTTCTTTCAGGCTCATCCTGTTCCCCTTAAAACGTCAATCTGTTAAAACCACAAACAGCAAAACCCGCTACGGAAAAACCGAAGCGGGAATCCAATCAGACTGTAAAATCCCTTATGCCTGCGGTCAGGAAGACCATCAGGCAATCAATACATTTTCTTAGGCAGCTGCTGGCTACGGATGCGTTTGTAGTGGCGTTTGATGGCAGCAGCCAGTTTCCTCTTACGTTCTGCGGTCGGTTTTTCGTAGAACTCACGGGCACGCAGCTCGGTCAACAGACCGGTTTTCTCAATAGCACGTTTGAAGCGGCGCATCGCCACTTCGAATGGTTCATTTTCTTTAAGACGGATAGTGGTCATGAATGTATTACAGTTAAAGCCAAATTTTGAAAAACAGGATTTTAACAGCCTTTTCCACCAGAGGAAAGCCTTAAAGGAAATGGAAGTGCAATTTACAACAGCAGGACTTCCCCTTCACCCGCAGAAAAGCCTTGCCACGTTGACATCTTCTTCCATGAACTGAACAAACCAGCCGTTCCAAACGTTTTCCGGCCATCCCCAGGACAATCGACCGTCTGAATGAAAGCAAGAGGCGGCAACCTCACCGCACGGTAAGGCGGTAATGGTTTTTCCGCCGGCCATTGATATAGACATCCAGACTGTCATCTTCATCATGGCGCAGTGAATCAAACACCTCTATCCGTACATTGCCTGTGGTGAAACGGTACAGGGAATTGCCGTTGGGATACAGGATGTGCTGACCGTCCTTCAAGGACAGGTCAGGGCTGCCCTGCCCGGCCTGCCTGGGTTTATTCCAGCATTCATAAGTGCATTGCGACGAACCTGCCTCAGGGCAGGAAACCCGGATGTTATGTTTTATGCTTGAATAGGTATAACGCCATCCCGCATCCCCTGCAACTGCACAACTGGCAACCCCCAATGCAAGGACACTGACAGCCAGAATCTTCTTCATTCAGTCCTCCATGACTTTTCAGTATCAGAAACGCTGACCTTTCATCGGATAATCCGCCGGCATCTGGTACCGTCCTGTCTGGGCATTGTAGTCAAAACGGTAGAATCTTGGTGTCATCCTGGTGCCCCCCTTCGGTTCACAGCTGTTGCAGGCGATCCGGGCATTGGTCAGACCGGTGACCTTGACTTCCAGAGGATACATTGAACCACTGCCCTTGCTGACCTGGATATCTCCTGTCAGGACAGACGCATTGTTAGATGGCTGAGACCGCGCAAAATCCTGGATGCTTGCCACATGCCTGATCCTGCCGTCAATCACTGCATAGAAATCTTCATACAGCGTCATCCCGCCCTTATCACCAGTCATGATATTCCAGCCATAGACTTCCTTGCCAAGCTGCATGAACATGCCATCACCGCTGAAACCCATACCCCTGTAATGTTCTTTGGCAACGACCTGATACCTGCCGTTCTCCTTCTTCAGGGCATACATGTCATAGGTCAGCTCATCCTGGTCGGAAGTCAGCATATAATAAAGCGTGCCGTCCCTGAACCCGATCTTGTTGATAAAGTTCACCGACATGCAGCCCTTGCCTTTCCCCCAGCACTCGTTGCTGCGGTTATAGGCACCATAGTTGGCAGGCATAATCTGGTTTGAGATTTCCTTCAGCTCATAACTGCTGACCGCAGTGCCCCGTGTCTGCTGCTTCTGCTTGTTGCGCTTCTGCTTGAACGAAGCGAAAGTATTCTGGATCCAGCCAAAAAAACTGTCCAGAAGCCCGGCATGGGATGGCGCAGCAGGGATGGCGATGCAGAAAGCCAAGGCGGATGCA
>CALGGD010000206.1 GCA_937916185.1 uncultured Oxalobacter sp.
ATGTCAGCGGACAGGCTGAAGACGGCTATACGCCTGCCGTCGCCTTGGTGAACGCAGATTCCCATTGGGAAAAGGATACGGCTGAAATCCGCTTCAAGCCGTCCCAGAAACGGGGATTGGTGCCTGCTGGACGGTTGGACATCGATTCGGTCGGTCTGCTGGTGCTGACGCAGGATGGACGCATCGCGAAGAAATTGATCGGTGAGGATTCGACGACAGACAAGGAATATCTGGTCCGGGTGCGTTACCAGAAACCAGGACGGCTGCCTGACAAAGACCTGCAGCTGCTCCGCCACGGGCTGAAGCTGGATGGCAAGGCATTGCAGCCCGCGAAGGTGGACTGGCAGAATGAAGACCAGCTGCGTTTTGTCCTGCGGGAAGGCAGGAAACGCCAGATCCGCAGGATGTGCGAGGCGGTCGGACTGAAGGTTATCGGTCTGAAGCGGGTGCGTATCGGCAAGGTCAGGCTTGGCGCCCCCCCGCCGGGGAAATGGCGTTACCTCCGTCCAGATGAATCGTTTTGAGTGCAGGGAGGACTACTGATGGGCAAGCCTGGATCCAAACTCTCCGAAGAGAATATCCGGTTCACCAATTATCTTGATGGTCTTTTCCATATGGCGTCTTCCTGTTCCACCTGGATAGGGCCTTCTTATATCGAAACCCTTTGCATGGACCAGGAAACCTACGGAGCATTTCCAAGTCCCGATGGAACTCCTGGAGAATGTCCTGACCAATGAAACCCTGAAAGAGGCCCTGACTGCCTGGCTTGGCGCAAACGAACCCAGGATTGTGGAAGGACTGGTCCACTGGATGCAGTTTGACCTTGGAAAGGCGACCGGCATTTTCAGGCTGACACACAGCAAGAAGCTCGTTGACGCCTTAAGCCAATGTAACGGGGGACTGGGACGCTTCTACTTCATGGAAGACATCCTTTTCATTGCCTTCCCGGGCAAGATGGTCTGCCTGATGATGGGCAATGACGAATAACCACCCCTGTCCTGTCAGTGCTGCTGTTCTTCCTGTTCGTCTGCCTCAAAGGCATCGTTGAAACCGAAGCAGTCGAGGTCAAGCATCCGCATCGGGTAAAGGATGCCATCCAGATGGTCGCACTCATGCTGTGCGACACGGGCATGGAAGCCCGTTGCTTCGCAGGAGAAAGGCTTGCCGGTCACATCATAGGCATCGATGCGGACCTTGGTGTAACGGGGCACAGCGCCACGCATCCCTGGGATGGAAAGGCAGCCCTCCCAGCGTTCTTCAAATTCTTCGGTCAATGGGGTCAGTTTCGGATTGACCAAGACGGTTGCAGGGATTTCATTCATGTTCTCTGGATGATAGTCCTTGTCATAGCCGAAGACGACCACCCGCTTGAGCACACCGATCTGCGGTGCCGCCAGTCCAGCCCCTTCAGTGGCTTTCATGGTTTCCCAGAGATCGGCAACC
>CALGGD010000207.1 GCA_937916185.1 uncultured Oxalobacter sp.
ATTGTTTCTACGCCTCCCTGCATGGTTGGGATGGCATAGCTTTGCCCTTGTAAACCGATCCCTTGCCCCCAAACCGCCCCAAACTTATCCATAGCAACCCGAGCCGCTCCACCACCATGACGTCCGGCAAGGTTACTTCCAAACACAAATACCTCATTTAAAGCCAATGAGGTGATGTTTTCTGGTGTATATACCGGAGTATCTGCCTCTGAAAAGTCAACTTTTCTGCTGTCTTCTGTATCAGCCATAACCTTTCTCCTTTTCCTTTTCTCTTGAACTTGCCTCTGATTCGGTTACCTATCCAATACCATGATTTCCCGCATTGAATGTTGGAATCTCACCCCCTTCTTGGCAAAGAGGAATATCCATTTAACGGATTATAAACAGATTTTGGGATGTTTTTTACTTTTTCAGAATATATTTTTCAACGGCTTTGTTATGGTCATTCAGGTTGCTGGAAAACTCACTGGTTCCATCGCCACGGGCAACAAAATAAAGCGCATCGGTCTCTGCAGGATGGAACGCCGCTTCCAATGCCGCCTTGCCAGGCAGCGCAATCGGTGTTGGCGGCAAGCCTTTGCGGGTATAGGTATTGTAAGGGGTATCTCTCAACAAGTCTGCCTTATGGATTTTGCCAGTATAATGGTCACCCATACCATAAATCACTGTTGGATCTGTCTGGAGCTTCATGCCCTTCTTCAACCGGTTTATGAAAACCCCTGCAACCATTGCCCTGTCCTTTGAATGCCCGGTTTCCTTCTCAATGATGGAAGCCATGATCAGTGCTTCATAGACAGACTGGTAAGGCAGGTTCGGACTCCGGCTTTCCCAGAGCGCATCCAGTTTTTTCAGCAAGGTCTTATGCGCCAGCTCATAAATCCTGAGGTCTGAACCATCCTGCTTGAACTGATAGGTATCTGGATAAAACAGCCCTTCGCCTTGGGTATGTTCGATACCCAGCTTCTGCATCAATTCTTTATCAGAGAGTCCGGCTGTATCGTGTTTAAGTGCAGGATGGGCGTCAATGGCCTTACGCATCTGGTGGAATGTCCATCCTTCGATGATGGTGACTGATTCGATGGCAAAAATACCGTTTGAGAGTTTCTGCATCAGTCGGTACGGTGACTCCCCTGCCCGGATATCATATGGTCCTGGCTTGATGTTGGAATCCCGTCCAGTGATGGTCATCAGGATGCTGAACAGGGTTTCATTGATGTTGTCATTGTCACTGTTCATCCGGGCAGTCACATCCGATAATGTATCAGATGCCTGGACTTCAAAACGCACGGGCTTGCCCTTCGAGAATACCGGCATCCATGCCCAACACAGGAAAGCGGCAATCAGGATGACAATCAGTCCCACAGCAATACCGATTATCCAACGGTATCTGCTTATGGTTTTGGCTTTCTTCAATCCGCTTCCTGTTTTCTTTCTTGGCTTCATGGCAATGTCAAATTAACGACGGCATCCTGTTTTGACGCTCCGCTATAATAAGCAAGAGAATATACTCTATTTTCTGTATTTCTTGAGTGAAAAGGTGTTGTTGTGGCTGAAATTCTTGCACAGTACCCAGATGGTTTCGTCTCTCCATTGACCTCAATCGGTATCCTCTCCCTTGAAGGAGCCGATGCGGTGCCTTTCATCCACCGTCAGCTGAGCAACGACATCAAACATCTTGGTGACAGTCAGGCAAGGCTTGCTGCCTACTGTACACCTCAAGGACGTGTCCTGGCACTC
>CALGGD010000208.1 GCA_937916185.1 uncultured Oxalobacter sp.
CTGGAGTTCAGACGTGTGCTCTTCCGATCTACCTCCACCGGTTCAACTGCCTGCCCCCGGACTCCCTGGTGTTCATGGTCACCGGCGACGCCTCCCGGGCCATGGTGCTCAGCGCCATTGAGGAGGAGCCGGACGACTACCTGATCAAGCCCTTCTCCATGCAGCAGTTCCGGCAGCGCCTGGACCGTAGCCTCCTCCGGCACAATGCCCTGCGGGATGTCTACCAGGCCCAGCGGGAGCGCCTCCACCAGGACGTGATCAGGCTGTGTCACGAGGGGATCAGCAAGATGTCCCCCTACTCCATGGATCTCCGGCTCATGCTGTCCGAGGCCAATTTCCTGATCCTGGATGAACCGACCTCAGGCGCGGATCCGGTTGCCCGGGATGATTTCTGGCGGCTGCTTGTTGAACTGTCGCGTGAGCAGAACGTGACCATCTTCATCTCGACCCATTTCATGAATGAGGCGGAACGGTGCGACCGGATCTCACTGATGAATGCAGGTAAAGTGCTGGCAAGTGGTACACCGGATGAGCTGAGGGAACGTAAGAACGCCGCAACTTTGGAACAGGCGTTCATTGAATATCTGGAAGAAGCCACGGGCGACAAGGAACGGCAGGCTTTCTCAGTTGATGAGAAAACTGAAAAAGAGAATGCCCATACCGTGGAGAACACCTTTTTCAGCCTGCGCCGGATGCTTGCCTATGCCTTCCGGGAATCGCTGGAACTGCGGCGTGATCCCATCCGCATCAGTTTCGCCATCCTTGGCTGCGTCATCCTGTTCTTTGTGCTGGGTGGTGGGATTTCGATGGATGTGGAGAACCTGAAATTTGCTGTGTTGGATTATGACCAGTCGCCACAGTCCCGGGACTACATCCATAACATCTCCGGCTCACGTTACTTCATTGAACAGCCCCCCCTTGCCAATGCGCAGGAACTGGATACCCGGATGAAAAATGGGAAACTCAGTGTGGCGATTGAGATTCCACCCAATTTCGGCAAAGACCTGCAACAAGGCAGGAAACCGGAAATCGCCGCATGGATCGATGGTGCGATGCCTTATCGGGGTGAAACGATTTTGGGGTATGTCCGAGGGCTCCATGGCAAATACCTTGTCGAGCTGAACAAGGAAACCTCTGGCAATGATTACCAAGCAGCGGCAACCCTGCTCAAGCGTTACCGTTACAACCAGGATTTCAAGAGTGAATTTGCGATGATTCCTGCCGTTATTCCCCTGCTGCTGATGCTGATTCCTGCGGTTCTGATGGCATTGGGCGTTGTCCGTGAAAAGGAACTGGGCTCCATCACCAACCTGTATGTCACACCAGTCACCAAACTTGAATTCCTGCTGGGCAAACAGCTGCCATATATCGTGCTGTCAATGATCAGCTATGCCTTGATGACTGTTTGTGCGGTCCTGTTCTTCCATATCCCGATCAAAGGCAGCCTGACCGCCCTGTCGATAGGAGCCCTGCTTTATGTCACTTCTACAACCGGATTGGGTCTGCTGATCTCAACATTCACCAAAACCCAGATCTCAGCGCTTTTCGGTACCGCTATCCTGACAATGCTGCCGACGACCTCTTTCTCCGGCTTGAAAGACCCGATCGGTTCGCTGGAAGGCAGTGCCTATTGGATCGGTCAGTTCTTCCCGGCATCACATTTCATGATTTTAAGCCGTGGGGTATTCACCAAGGCCCTCCAGTTCGCTGATGTGATCCATCCCTTATGCTGTCTGGCTGGGTTCATCCCTGCCCTGACGTTCATCGCTTGGCTTCTATTGCCAAAACAGGAAAAGTAATAGAGGGCACGATGAACACTTTCATGACACACTTGAACAACATCTACCAGCTGGGGCTTAAGGAGCTGAAAAGCCTCTGGGCAGACAAGGTCATGCTGCTGTTGATCATCTATGCATTCACTGCCAATATCTACAGCTCTGCCAAAGGCGTATCCCAGGAACTGCATAACGCACCGGTCGCCATCGTTGACCAAGACCATTCCCAGATTTCGATGCGCCTTGCAAATTCCCTGACAAAACCATATTTCAAGACACCAGATTTGGTTGAGCCGGATGAAGCGACCAAATCCCTGGACCGTGGCTACCATTCGTTTTCCATCATCATCCCACCCAGTTTCCAGAAAGACCTGATTGCCGGACGCAAGCCGACCGTTCAGCTGAACATCGATGCCACCGTGATGAGCCAGGCCTTCATCGGCTCCGGTTATATCGAGACCATCTTCAACAACGAAATCAATGAATACCTGAACCGGACAACCGAAACCGCAACAACCCAACCGATCAACCTGGTCACGCATGTCCGCTTCAATCCGAACATGACCGGTTTCTGGTTCGGTGGTGTCATCCAGGTCATCAACAATGTCACGATGCTGACCATCATCCTGGTCGGCGCCGCCTATATCCGTGAACGGGAACATGGCACGTTGGAGCATCTGCTGGCCATGCCATTGGTTGCAGCGGAAATCATGATTTCCAAGATCTGGGCAAACGGACTTGCTGTGCTGATCGGTGCCAGCGGTGGACTGGTCATCATCGTCAAGATGCTGATGCACGTACCGATCGTCGGCTCAATCCCCCTGTTCCTGCTGGCATCGACTGTCTATCTGTTCGCCGCAGCCGCCATCGGGATTTTCCTGGGCACCCTGTCCAAATCCATGCCCCAGTTGGGCCTGCTGATTTTCCTGACCATCATCCCCCTGCAGATGCTGTCGGGCGGTTCAACCCCACAGGAAAGTATGCCGGAATGGGTTCAGAATGTGATGATGGCGGCACCGACCACCTACTACGTGAAACTGGCGCAGTCCATCCTGTTCCGAGGCGCAGGCTTATCGATTGTCTGGCCGGAATTCCT
>CALGGD010000209.1 GCA_937916185.1 uncultured Oxalobacter sp.
CGCCCATCGCATTGCAGATGATATTTATCAGAAGCTGACCGGTATCCGGGGTATTGCGGGAACGCGTCTTGCCTATGTCGCCAAGGCTGGCAGGGAATACCGGCTTGAGGTATCGGATGCCGATGGGGGCGGCAGGCAGGTGGCACTGCGTTCCAATGAGCCGATCATCTCTCCATCCTGGTCACCGGATGGCAGTAAGGTGGCCTATGTTTCCTTTGAGGCGAAGAAGCCGGTTGTCTATATCCAGGACCTGCGTACAGGGGCGCGTCATGTTGTCGCCAATTACAAGGGCAACAATTCGGCGCCCTCCTGGTTCCCTGATGGTTCCCGTATCGCTGTCGCACTGTCAAGAAATGGCTATACCCAGGTCTATACCGTCAGTGCCGGTGGCGGTGGCCTGAAGCAGGTCACCCATACGAACAGCATCTGCACTGAACCACAGGTCACGCCCGATGGGCAATGGATTTATTTCACCAGTGACCAGAGCGGCGGTCCGCAGATTTATAAGGTCAGTACGGCCGGCGGGACGCCACAGCGCGTGACTTTCAGTGGCAGTTACAATATCAGCCCACGGGTTTCTCCGGATGGCCGCCACCTGGCTTTTATCTCGAACAGGAATGGCGGTTTCCAGCTTTACCTCATGGATCTTGGCAATGGACAGGAGATGAGGCTGTCCAACACCTACCGCGATGAGTCGCCAAGTTTCTCACCGAACGGCCAGTACATCATGTATTCAACGGATTCTGGACGCAGCGGTACATTGTCAGTCGTTTCAATTGATGGTTCGTTCCGTCAGAAAATTTCAATGAAAGCAACGGATGTCCGTGAACCTTCATGGAGCCCGTTCTCCAAATAACCGATATGAAAGGAGCAATCATGACCGATGTCAAAAAACTTGTTGTCATTCTTTCCAGCGTCTTGATGCTGACTGCCTGTGGCTCTTCTGTCAAGCTCGATGAGGATGCTTCCAACAACGGTTCATCAATATATGGCGTCGATGGCAACGGCGCCTATGGCGATGACGCCGAGTTGAATAATCCGAACAGCCCGCTTTACGAAAAAAGCGTTTATTTCGATTTTGACAAGTACACGGTCAAGGAGGCTTACCGTCCGCTTGTCTCCGCCCATTCCAATTACCTGAATACCCATAAGGCTCGCCGGATCGTCATCCAGGGCAACACCGATGAACGTGGTGGACGTGAGTACAACCTGGCATTGGGGCAGAAGCGTGCGGAAGCCGTCCGCCGTTCGATGGCATTGCAGGGCGTTTCCGACAGCCAGATGGAAGCCGTTTCCTTTGGCAAGGAAAAACCCCGGGCGGAAGGGCACAACGAAGCGGCCTGGTCCCAGAACCGCCGTGCTGACATTGTCTACCAGTAAGCCATGAGAAACAATGTCACCAGAATCGCAGCGGTGCTGCTTGCCTGTTCTGCATGGTTCCCCATGCAGGAGGCCCACGCGTTTTTTGAGGATGATGAGGCTCGCCGGCATATCCTCGACCTGCGGGAGAAAAAGGCGGACAAGGCCAGCCTGATTGAACTGCAGAGCCAGAATGATGCGCTGAAGCAGGAGATTGCCGACCTGCGCGGGCAGATTGAGGTGATGACCCAGAAAGTCACCGAGATGGAATCGCGCCAGAAGGATTTCTATGTCGATCTGGATGACCGTCTGAGAAGGCTGGAAGGCAAGCCGCCGGCTGCCAAGGTAAGACCTGAAGGGGAAGATGAAGCCGAAGAGGCGAAAGCAGGGGAAGGCCCCAAGGATCCACCGGGGGTGGATAAGCCTGCTGACCTTTCTGCCAATACCGAAGAGGCGGATTTCAATGTGGCGGAACAAAGGTTCAAGGCAGGTAATTACAAGGGCGCCATCGCCATTTATAGCCGGTTCGTCCAGAAATATCCGGATTCACACCGGCTCGGCCATGCGTATTACCAGCTTGGCAATGCCTATTACCTTCAGAAGGATTACAAGAACGCTTACAGGAACCAGAGTATTGTCCTCAAACGTTTCCCGCGTAATCCAATAGCACCGGATGCGATGCTGAATATGGCAACCTGCCAGATCGGCATGAACAATGTTGCAGGCGCGAAAAAGACGCTGACCGACCTTACGAAGAACTATCCTGCATCCAATGCCGCAAAACGGGCCAAGGGCATCTTAGCCCAGCTGTAAGGCCTGCCATCCATGAAAAATCCCATTAAGGTTTCAAAGCCTTAATGGGATCCTGCGTTTCTGTCAGGCTTTCGGCCGGCAGTCAGTCAATCATCATCACTGAAGGACCAGCTGCTGCCGGAATCATTGTCATCATCACTGCCAAAAGACCAACTGCTGCCAGAACGGCTGTCGTCATCGTCACTGAATGACCAGCTGCTGCCTGCGTCATTGTCATTGTTGCCGCCCAGTGGCCAATTGCCGAGAGGGCTGCTGTCATCACTGGAAGACAGCCAGCCGCCACCGGTGTTGCCGGAATCGTTTTCATCGGTCACCCAGGCAGCACCGTTGTCACCGCCATCAGAACCGCCAAGGTTGCCCAATGAACCCAGCCCACCGCCAAGCACGCCGGACAGCGGATTGCCATCATCGGAGCCGTTGCCGAACAGGGGGTTTTCCCGATTGCCCAGAACATTGCCGAAGGGGGAATCTTCCTCATTGCCAGGGAGATTGCCAAATGGCGCATCGCTGTCATCATCGTTGCCTAAGATGCCGCCAAATGGGTTGTTGCCGCCAGCCCCCATGCCTGGGAGCCCTGGGAATGGGCTATCTGCTTCTTCCGGGTAGTCGGCATCAGGCATCATTGAAGGATCAGGGGGCATCTGATTGCCAGCCTGAGCCTGTCCCTGTCCCATCAATCCACCAAGGATTGCCTGTGTCGCGATGACGGCAGCCCCTGTTTTCACGGCATCACCGAGTACGGAACCGCCGCTATGCCCCTGTTGCACTTGGGTGTTGCTGGAAACCGTTTCACCCCGCTGCCGCTTGGCATTGCCCAGAACGGTGTTTCCCTGCTGTGGCTGGACAGGCGGCACAGGCAGTTTGGCACCACAGGATGGACAGAGGGGGGCTTGGATATCGACGGTTCTGGCGCAGTAAGGGCATTGCTTGCCGCCTGTACCACCAACCGGTCTTTGCTGCTGTGGTTTGTTTGGACTGCTGTCAGGGCGGTTCTGGGGCATGTTCTGGCGGGGCATTTGTGTCTGGTCAGGCTGTTGCGGCCTGTTCCTGTTGCGTTTAACCAGCCAGATGACCCCGACAATGATCAATACGATGATTATCCAACTCATGGCATATCTCCCAAGATTGATAGATTGGGTTCAGTTTACCAGTATTCTGGCAAGTTGGCGTGAGGGGAAAGGTTATTTCAGCCATTCATCCAACAGCCATGTCCTGCCGAGGATGCCGCATGTCAGCCGTTCCGGTGCGAGCCCTGCCTGTTCCCATAGCCTGGGCAGCAGGTGGAGCGGCTCGTCCAACGGCTCATCAGACAGTTTGAATGTCCCCCAATGCATGGCGACAAAATGCCGGGCTTCCAGCATCTGGAAGTATTTCACCGCTTCAGCAGGGTCGATATGCTGGGGGCTCATGAACCAGCGGGGCGCATAGGCACCGGTGGGCAGCATCGCCACATCGATTTTGCCTTTGAATTTCTCGGCAATCTGTGAAAAGCCGTCAAACCAGCCTGAGTCGCCGGAATGGTAAAGGGTCTTGCCATGCCGGGAAATCACATAGCCTCCCCACCAGCTTGTATTGATGTCCGCAAGGCCACGGCGGCTCCAGTGCTCGGCTGGAACGAAGGTCACATCAAGCCCTTCAACCTGTTCTTCCTGCCACCAACCCATCTCAATGACTTTGGACATGCCATTGGCATGGAACCATTTTCCCAGACCTTGGGGAACAACATAGACAGGCACATCACCCAACCGCTTGAGGGTCGCCGCATCCATATGGTCGCGGTGGTTATGGGTGATGAACACAACATCAATCTTTGGCATCACCGCCCATGTCAGGCCTGGCGGGGAATTGCGTTTGATGAATCCAAGCGATTCTGACATTACCGGATCGATCAGGCAGTTTTTGCCACCCAACTGTATCAGGAAAGAGGCCTGCCCAATCCAGGTCAGGGTATCGGCAGAACCGGAGGCGATCAGTTGACCGTCATTGGGTTCAAACGGGATGGGAACACCGGTGGAAGGGGACTTGGGGCGTCTTTCATTGTGCCAGCCCATCATCCACTTCAGGGTGTCGCTTCCTGCCGGTTTCCGGAAACCGCTTTTCAGATTGGTGAAAACCATACAAATAATTCCTCCGACTGGTATTTTACCCACAGAGGAAAACTTTCTGAACCATCAGGTATCTTGAATTTGGATTGAACAAGGAAAAGACCGTAATGGACGGCTCTTCAGGGTAGGAAATATGCAGGTTATCTTTCCTTTTCAGCAATCATCTTCTGGATTTCACGTTCAAAGTCAGAGTTGATGCGCTGGGTTTTGTTGAAGGCTCTGTATTCTTCTTTGGCTTTGTCTTCAGCCTGTTTCTTGGAGATAAGTCCTTTGTTCTCAAGGATCCGGTATTTCCTGAATGCAAGGAATTCATTGATGCTGGTTGCAAAATCTTCCATGGTGAAGATATGCTCACGGTCAATCAGGTCTTCAATGTAATCGAAGTAACCGGAGACGGAACGTTCCAATCTGCGGATCTGGTTTTCATCCAGATAGTTCTTGGCAACAGTGACATCAGATTGCAGGATCCTGCCTTCTGGCGCATTCTTCCAAGTAGTCAGTCCCATATGGTCTTTACAGCGGTCTGCCTTGCTGTAGATGATTTCTGCGGCAGTCTGCCCGGTGATGGCATAGTGGAATTTGTTCTGTACCATCGCATAGAAGTCATGGGTGATGTCGGCATCCTTGTCATAGTCAATGCTGCATTCCCGGAAGATGTCGGTGACTTTCAGCCAGATGCGGCGTTCGCTTGCCCGAATGGAACGGACACGTTCGAGCAGTTCATCGAAATAGTCTTTGCCGAAAACGGTCTTGCCCTGTTTCAGGCGTTCGTCATCAAGGACAAAGCCCTTGATCATGTATTCTTTGAGGATGCCGGTTGCCCAGATACGGAACTGGGTTGCTCTTCGTGAATTGACCCGATAGCCGACGGAGATGATGGCGTCGAGGTTGTAGAATTGAGCATCCCTGGTCTGGGTTTTACCTTCAATTGCACCGTGTTGAGTGGTTGTTGCAAATTTTGCAACAACCATTTCTTCATTCAGTTCTTGCTCTGCAAAGATGTTTTTTAAATGTCTACTGATGGAGGATTTGTTTACACCAAACAGTTCTGCCATGGCTTTCTGAGATAGCCAGATGGTTTCGTCCTTGATGATGGCGTTGATAGAGACATCAGCTTCTGCTGATTGGTAAATCAGGAATTTGAACTGGTCTTTCATAATTGCTTTTCCTAAGCGTGAATGCACTGTAATTATATACAGTCATACAAGGATTGGAAAGAGGATTGTCCCATTGTGTCTTAAGGGATTGTTTGGCTGTTTTTGTGTCTGCATCATCCAAGGGAAACAGATTTCCTGTCTGGATTGTTGCATTCTGACACCAGTTTCCATGGTTTTGCAGGCAAAATCTGCTCAATAGCCTTTCTCCGATGACTGACAGGGATATAGCCTGGGCAACTTGGCTATAATCCAGATACTCTGGTGCGGCACATCCTTCCGATGTGCCGTTAAACGGGAAACACGATGCTTCAGCAATGCTGGCAGAACGTGTGCTGCCCCCGCAACGGTAAACAGGTGTCCATCGGACAGGCCGTCCAACCACGCCACTGTGCGACAGCATGGGAAGGCGGACGGAACCTTCAGGATGTCAAATCCTGAGCCTGTAGCCCGGATACCGGCCAGAAAAAAGGCTGTACTGTGGACGGGGAGTCTCCATGGGAAAGACATCAAACCATCTGTCTTGGAACAGATGGCAAGTTCTGTTTTTCTTGATTTCCTGTACCCGGTGCTTTCGTAGGCTTGAATCCGGCGGGGATGCCGGATCAATCAAGATTGATGGAAATACAGATGCAATTCAAGAAAACATTCAAACCGGCACTGTTGGCAACGGTGCTGGCCAGCTGCTTTGCAACAGCAGCCCATGCGGCGGAAGAGGCCGTTCCAGAACAGGTTCATTTCAGTTTCTGTATTTGCACCAACGTTGATT
>CALGGD010000210.1 GCA_937916185.1 uncultured Oxalobacter sp.
AAGCTTGGTCCTGAAAAGATTACACGCGATATTTCCAATCTGGCTGAGAACCAGCTTGCCCGTCTGGATGAATCCGGCATCGTCTATATCGGTGCCGAAGTCGAGGCAGGCGATGTGCTGGTCGGCAAGGTGACCCCACGTGGTGAAACCCAGCTGACCCCGGAAGAAAAACTGCTCCGGGCGATTTTCGGTGAGAAGGCTTCGGATGTGAAGGATACGTCCCTCCGTGTTCCTTCCGGCATGGTCGGTACCGTCATTGATGTCCAGGTGTTCACCCGTGAAGGGCTGGAACGTGACCAGCGCGCGCAGCAGATCATCGATGATGAGCTGAAGCGTTACCGCATCGACCTGAATGACCAGCTGCGTATTGTTGAAGGGGATGCTTTCCAGCGTCTGAAACGCCAGCTGATCGGTCAGAAGGTGAACGGTGGTCCGAACAAGCTGGCCCGTGGTGCGGAAATCACCGAGGAATATCTGGACGGCCTGGAAAAATATTTCTGGTTTGATATCCGTCCTGCTGAAGAGGAGGTCGCCAATTCCTTGGAAGCCATCAAGGAATCCATTGAGGAAAAACGCCACCAGTTCGACCTGGACTTTGAGGAAAAACGCAAGAAACTGACGCAGGGCGATGAACTGCAGCCGGGCGTCCAGAAGATGGTCAAGGTTTATCTGGCGGTGAAACGCCGCCTGCAGCCCGGCGACAAGATGGCAGGGCGTCATGGCAACAAAGGGGTTGTTTCCAAGATTGTGCCGGTCGAGGATATGCCATACATGGCGGATGGGACGCCGGCGGACATCGTGCTGAATCCGCTGGGCGTGCCTTCCCGTATGAATATCGGCCAGATCCTGGAAACCCATCTTGGCTGGGCTTCCCATGGCTTGGGGTTGCGTATCGGTGAGATGCTCCAGGCGAAACGGGCTGTCGAGGATATCCGCAGCTTCCTGAAACAGATTTACCAGAGCGGTGAACGTCCTGAAGACCTGGACAGCCTGACGGACAATGAGATTCTCGCCCTGGCGGAAAACCTGAAGGAAGGTGTCCCATTTGCGACACCGGTTTTCGATGGTGCCGAGGAATCCGATATCCGCCGTATGCTGGATCTGGCATACCCGGATGACATCGCTGGGAAACTGGGCCTGACAGAAATGAAGAACCAGGTCAAGCTGTACGATGGCCGTACAGGTGAGGCTTTTGAACGGCCTGTCACCGTGGGCTACAAGCATATGCTGAAGCTGCACCACCTTGTCGATGACAAGATGCATGCACGTTCCACCGGTCCGTATTCCTTGGTCACCCAGCAGCCGCTGGGCGGCAAGGCGCAGTTCGGCGGCCATCTGCTTAATTGGTTTCCAGATCGATATCGATCTGGAAACCAATTAAGCAGATAGGATCAGAGACCGGGCGCAGCGCATGGCCACTGTGTCCGGTACAGGTTTATTGGCCGTCATTCACACCACTGGGAGTGAACTATGAGAGCACTGCTCGACCTTTTCAAGCAAGTTCAGCAAGATGAACATTTTGATGCCATCAAGATCAGCCTGGCATCGCCTGACAAAATCAGGTCATGGTCATACGGTGAGGTTAAAAAACCGGAAACAATCAATTACCGTACATTCAAGCCGGAACGTGATGGTCTGTTCTGCGCGAAGATCTTTGGGCCGATCAAGGATTACGAATGTCTCTGTGGCAAATACAAACGCCTGAAACACCGTGGCGTCATCTGTGAGAAGTGCGGTGTTGAGGTCACACTGGCGAAAGTGCGCCGCGAAAGGATGGGGCATATCGAGCTGGCTTCCCCAGCCGCCCATATCTGGTTCCTGAAGTCCCTGCCGTCTCGTCTGGGCATGGTCCTGGACATGACGCTGCGCGATATTGAACGGGTCCTGTATTTTGAGGCATATGTCGTCACCGATGCCGGTATGACCCCGCTGAAACCGGGGCAGATCATGTCCGAGGATGACTATTATGCGAAGCGTGAGGAATTCGGTGAGGATTTCTCGGCATCCATGGGGGCCGAAGGGATCCGTGAACTGCTGCGTTCGATTGATATCGACCATGAAGTGGAGGTTCTGCGTGAGGAACTGAAAAATTCCAAGTCTGAAGCGAAAATCAAGAAATTCGCAAAACGCCTGAAAGTGCTGGAAGCTTTCCAGCGTTCCGGCATCAAGCCTGAATGGATGATCATGGAGGTGCTGCCGGTGCTTCCTCCAGACCTGCGTCCGTTGGTGCCGTTGGATGGCGGCCGTTTTGCGACTTCAGACCTGAATGACCTGTACCGCCGTGTCATCAACCGCAACAACCGCCTGAAACGCCTGCTGGAACTGCGTGCGCCGGACATCATCACCCGCAATGAGAAGCGGATGCTTCAGGAGGCGGTTGACTCGCTGCTGGACAACGGCCGCCGTGGCAAGGCGATGACCGGTGCAAACAAGCGCCCACTGAAGTCCCTGGCTGAAATGATCAAGGGCAAAGGTGGCCGCTTCCGTCAGAACCTGCTGGGCAAACGCGTTGACTACTCTGGCCGTTCTGTGATTACAGTCGGTCCCCAGCTGAAACTGCATCAGTGCGGTCTGCCGAAACTGATGGCATTGGAACTGTTCAAGCCTTTCATCTTCCATCGTCTGGAAGGCATGGGGTTGGCAACCACCATCAAGGCGGCGAAACGCCTGGTTGAGATGCAGGAAGCGGTTGTCTGGGACATCCTGTCAGAAGTCATCCGTGAACATCCTGTCATGCTGAACCGTGCACCGACGCTGCACCGGCTGGGCATCCAGGCATTTGAACCGGTTCTGATTGAAGGCAAGGCGATCCAACTGCATCCGCTGGTCTGTGCGGCGTTCAATGCCGACTTTGACGGTGACCAGATGGCGGTCCATCTGCCGCTGTCTGTGGAGGCGCAGGCGGAGTGCCGCTTCCTCATGCTGTCGACCAACAATCTGTTGAAGCCCTCGGACGGCGGCCCGGTCAATGTCCCAACGCAGGACATGGTTCTCGGCCTCTACTATCTGACCCAGGAGCGCCCGGGCGCGAAGGGGGAGGGCAAGGCGTTCCGCTCGCTCTCCGAGGCGATCCTCGCCTATGAGAACGGGTATTTGACGCTGCAGTCGAGGATCAAGGTCCGCGTCTCCAGGAAGAACGCGGCGGGCGAGACCGTGACGGGCAACGTCGAGTCCACGCTCGGACGGTTCCTTTTCAATGAGATCATCCCGCAGGACATCGGCTTTGTGAACCGGGAGGATCCGGAGAATTTCTTAAAGCTCGAGATCGATTTCATGGTCGGCAAGAAGCAGCTGAAGCAGATCATCGAGGCGCTGATCAACACGCACGGGACCTTTGGCACCGCCGAGGTGCTGGACGACATCAAGGCGACGGGGTACAAATATTCAACCC
>CALGGD010000211.1 GCA_937916185.1 uncultured Oxalobacter sp.
CCGTAATGTTGCCTTGGTCAACAACATGGAGTCCTACTGTCTCAGCGGCAGTAATATCACCGCCAACGCCGATGTACCCCGTTTCAGCAGACATTGCGACTGATCCACCGACATCGATTGAACCTGTTACCTGGATATCACCTGTGTCGGTTTCCACATTGACGTTGTACCCGACCTTCAGGTCATCTTCAAAATAGACATTGCCCCGTATATGCGTTGCAGCATTCAGGTCACGTCCAGCTGTGATTTCATCCGTGACATGAATATCACCATTGGTTGCGTCCAGGTTGACATCCCGTGCAGAAGTGATCCTGCTGTTGGAATCGATGACGATATAGTCTTCACTTGGATTATAGGATCCGGATGCTGCACTGATGGAGATGTCTCCTTTGTCTGTCACTGCTTCGCCAAGAATGCTGACCTTGCCGTCAGCAGTCTTCAAGTCAATATCATTGACGGCATGGATGGTATCCTTGTCATCCGTTGCAATGGTATCTTTGTCACCGACAGTGATATTCCCTTTTTCAGAAACAATGACCGTGACACTGTCTCCTGCATTGATATCTTCACCGACCGCCACATCACCTGTCATTGTCTTCAGGAAGACATCGCCATTCTCAGCCGTCAGGGATTTATCGACTGTAACAGACCCAACTTCCGCAACTGCCAGGACATCCTCACCGGCAATCACTTCATCACCATTGAATGCGATGGAACCTTCACCTAGGGTATTGACCCATATCTGACCTTGATGGGCTTGGACATCACCTGCGACAGTGACACTGCCATTACCGCCAATACCATCAATAACATCATCCCGGGCATCTATGTCGCCACCATAATGGATGTTGCCTGAACCAGAGACGAACGTGATGACATCACCCTCAGTACCACCTTCCTGCATACCTGCCTGGACGGTACCGTTGTAGCTGATGTCGCCATCACCAAACACCGCAGTCTCAATATCGCGCCCTGCAGTGACATTACCGTCAACATTGATGTGGCCTTTGGCATAGATACCCAAGTCTCCCACATAGGCTGTAATATCGTCGCCTGCATCCAAGTCACCTTTCAGCTCAATCCCGACCTCAGTCCCCTTGGCAATGGCAGTGATATCCTTTTTGGCATCGATATCACCTCCAGCCGTGATGTTCCCGTTCTGGGTAAGCAGGTTGATATCACCATATCTGGATTCCAGCTTGCCATTGACATCAATGCTGCCCGATGACTTGGTCTGTATCTTGACATCGCCTTCAGCGACAACACTTGCCACATCGGCATCGCCTGACACCTTGCCTTCTATCGTGATATCACCGTTGACCGTCTGAAGGTCAACGGCGGAAGACAATGCCATCAGTGTCCCGCCTTCCTTGAAGGTGATGTTGCCCTTGGCTGGATCCGGAGAAGCATTTTCATCGACTGCCTTGAAGGTGATGCTGCCTGTTGTAGCAACGACATTGCCGCCAACCGTGATGCTGCCGTTGTTGGCAAGGACATCAACCGAACCACCAGCTATATGCTTTTCTTTATCTATCGAACCATTGAGCAGATAGCTTTCGTCAAACCGGATATCACCGGATGATGTCTGTGCCTCAATCCGCTTGACGGCATCGACATCACCACCAAAGGTGATGTTTCCTTTACCGCCAACGGATGCAATGACATCGTGGCTGGCATCAACATCACCATCGAACTTGATACTGCCGTCACCTGTGACGGTTGCCCTGACATCACCGTCATATTCAGCAAGTACTTTGCCTTTGACGGTAATATCACCTTGACCCGTCCGGGCGATGATACTGCCATGGACAGACTCTGTCTTGTCTTCTGTACCCGAGCCGACGGTGATATTGCCTTCAGTTGATTCAAACCTGATATCAGACTTTGCGGTGATACTGCTGTCGGTACTGATGTCTCCGTCTGCTGTCAGAATGACATGCCCTTCCTTATTCCGCGCATCTGATCCGTCTACGGTCATGTCACCATGAAGATCCAGTTTGCCATTGCCACTGATATTGGTCAGCTCGACATCGCCGTTGACTGCTGCATCAATCTGGGCAGTCAGTTTTCCTGCCTGGGTCTTGACAAGGAT
>CALGGD010000212.1 GCA_937916185.1 uncultured Oxalobacter sp.
ATGCGCGCGTGCTGGATCTTTGCTGCGGCAGCGGCTGCATTGCCTGTGCCGTCGCGAAAGAGCTCCCGGCCACGAAGCTTGTGGCCGTGGATATCAGTCCCAGTGCGCTGCAGATTTGCCGGGAAAACGTGGCTCTGAACCGCCTAAACTCCCGCGTTCTCTGTCTCCAGGCCGATGCGCTTGCTTCTCCTCCGATGGGAATCGGGCAGTTTGATGTTCTTGTTTCCAATCCGCCTTATATCCACCGTGAAGACCATCATCTGAAAGAAGGTGACCTGCGTTTTGAGCCGGAGAATGCCCTGACGGATGGTGCTGATGGTCTGTCGGCGTTGGCCATACTGGTGGAAGGGGCACCTGATTATCTGAAAAACGGTGGCTGGCTGTTGATGGAGCACGGTTATAATCAGGCAGAGGCTGTCCAGGAAATGCTGGTACAGCGGGAATTTACAGCTGTGCAGAACTGGCGTGACCTGGCTGGCATCGGGCGTGTCAGTGGAGGGTGTTGGCGTGGGCAGGGTAACGCAGGTTGATAGGGTTTGTTGACCAGGCAGACCGGATGTCATCGGTGGCAGTGGATTGATTTTTTGACGGTAGCAGACAATGAAAAATATCGTGATTCTCATTTCAGGGCGTGGCAGCAACATGCAGACCATTGTCCAGAAATGCAAAGCAGAAAAATGGAACGCACGGATCAGCGCGGTCATCAGCAACCGGGCAGATGCAGCTGGTCTGCAGTTTGCAGAGGGAGAGGGCATCCCGACGGCTGTGGTCTCCCATAAGGGGTATCCTGACCGGGAATCGTATGATTCGGCTTTGATAGCAGCCATTGATGCTTATCAGCCGGATGTGGTTGTCCTGGCAGGGTTCATGCGCATCCTGACAGCTGGTTTTGTTGAGCATTATATGGGGCGTCTGCTGAATATCCATCCTTCACTGCTACCGAATTTCCGGGGACTGCATACCCATCAGCAGGCGATTGATGCAGGGGTCAGGGTACATGGTGCGACGGTACATTTTGTGACACCGGAACTGGATGGTGGCCCCATCATTGCGCAGGCAGTGGTGCCGGTCCTGCCGGATGACGATGAAGATACCTTGGCTGACCGTGTCCTCGAACAGGAACACCGGATTTATCCCCGGGTGGTCAGATGGGCTGTGGATGGTTTGGTGACGATGGATGGAAACGGCAGGGTGGTATTGGCACCCGAAGTGGTCAAGCCGTTGGATTATGTCCTGACAGGAGGCGGATTATGAAGCTGCCACCGCTGGTGCTCAGGCATGCTGAGCAGGTCCTGAAGGAAGTCCTGCAGTTCAAGGGACCTGCGGATGCCCTGATTTCCCGTTATTTTCGGGGACATGCGAAACTGGGTATGCGTGAACGGGGTGCGGTGGCTGAATCGGTCTATCGGGTCTTGCGGAACCGGTTGGTTTACAACAACCTGGCAGAATCTGGGCAAGGTCCGCAGTCACGTCGGCTGGCATTGCTGTCGCTGTCGGATATCTATGGTGTCGATGCCTTGTCTGGATTGTCAGAAGGGGAACAGGTCTGGCTTGAGCATATCCAGGTCATTGACCGTGGACAGTTGCCTGCCCGGCTCAGGACGAATCTGCCAGACTGGCTGTACAACCGGCTTGTCAAACAGTATGGCGAAGCGGAGACCCTCCAGATAGCGGATGTCCTGAATACGCCGGCTCCCTTGGACCTGCGGGTCAATTCCCTGAAGAACCGCCGTGAGGATGTGGTCAAGGTTCTGCAGGAAGTGCCGGTGGATTGTGAGATGACGCCTTATGCTGCGTCCGGGATACGGTTGGCGAAGAAGATTGCCCTCCAGAATATGCCGCTGTTCAAGAATGGTGGTGTCGAGGTTCAGGATGAAGGCAGCCAGCTGCTTGCGCAGATTGTGGGTGCACGCCGTGGTGAACTGGTGGTCGATTTCTGTGCTGGGGCAGGGGGCAAGACATTGGCATTGGGGGCGACCATGCGCAATACCGGACGGCTCTATGCGTTTGAAGTCTCTGAAAAACGGCTATCCAATATGAAGCCCCGCCTTGCGCGGAGTGGTCTGTCCAATGTCCATCCTGTCAAGATCGCCCATGAACACGATGCCCGGATCAAGCGCCTTGCCCGGAAGGCGGACCGGGGGTTGGTGGATTCCCCATGCAGCGGGTTGGGAACGCTCCGCCGCAATCCAGACCTGAAATGGCGGCAGACGGAAGATGCCATTGCAGAGATGAATGGCAAGCAAAGGGAAATCCTGGCATCGGCAGCCCGTCTGGTAAAACCGGGGGGACGCTTGGTCTATGCGACATGCAGCCTGTTGGAAGATGAGAATGAGCAGGTTGTTGCGGATTTCCTTGCCAAGGATGACCGTTTTGCCCTTGTACCGATGCACCAGGTGCTGGCAGAAGCCAAGATTGACCTTGAGATGGGGGATTACCTGAAGCTGATGCCGCATAAGCACCAGACAGACGGTTTTTTCGCAGCGGTGCTTGAACGGAAGAAATGACCGTTCAGCCGGTTGCTGAAAACCCCGGTTTTTAAACGATGGCATTGCCAGTCAAGGCGATGCCATTGCTGTTTTTGGATGGGAAGTTGGCAGGGCTGGGCAACTGGTAAAGTTTTCTCTGGAAATATCCATGAAAACATGAACGATGTTTTCCGCATGGATGTTACAATGCACTGATGTTGCCAATAAGCCAGATGGTCTGGGAAGCGGGCAGGCAGCAGTATCTTCCTGACACCGTTTTTTCATGGCACCCACCCGATTTAACGCATTCAAAAACGATATGGTTAGATTCTCATTGTTGAAATCCTCCATAGCACCACATTTAAGGAGATGCTTATGATCCTTGGCATTGATGTTGGGGGTACGCATACCGATTCGGTCCTGATGGAAAACCGAACGATTATCCGTAAATCCAAAGTGCTGACTGATAAGGAAAACATCCTCAAGTCTGTCCTGATGGCGACGGAAGCCGTTGCAAAGCCGGAAGACCTCAAGAACCTGCAGCGTATTGTCCTGTCAACCACACTGACGACCAATGCAGTGGTCCAGAACCAGCTGGACAAGGTTGGCCTGATTGTCATGAACGGTCCTGGGGTTTCCCCGAAAGACCTGCCGCTGACGGAACAGGCGAATTATGTGACCGGTTATATGAGCCACCGGGGCATCGAGGCTGAAGCGCCGAACAACAGTGAACTGAACGGCCTGAAAGAGAAGTTCAGGAAAGACGGCATCCGGCATTTCGCCATCATCGGCAAGCTCTCCACGCGCAACCCGGCACATGAAAACGAAGTCAATGAAGTCATGCGTGACCTGGCGGAACATGCTTCCCAGAGCCATCAGCTTTCCGGGGCGTTGAATTTCCCACGCCGCATCTCAACCACTTACCTGAATGAGGCTGTCTGGGCACTCCAGCAGAAACTGGCTGACCAGCTCCGGATTTATATGGACAAGATCGGTGTCAATGTACCGCTGTATATCCTGAAGGCAGACGGGGGTACGATTGATGTGAATGCCTCCCGTGAAACCCCTGTCCAGACCATCCTTTCCGGTCCTGCCGCAACCATCATGGGTGTCCTGCCGCATGTGACGACTGAAAAGGATTCGATCTCGGTGGATATCGGCGGCACCACAACCGATATCGCCCTGTTTGCCGACGGGGTGCCCCTGCTGGAACCACAGGGCATCACGATTGAAGGGCATAAGACTTCCGTCCGTGGGTTGCTGACCCATTCCATCGGGGTTGGTGGTGACAGCCATGTCCGTTTTGAAAATGGTACCTTGCTGCTGGGACCTGAACGGAAAGGCGCAGCCATGGCATTCGGTGGTTCAGTACCCACCACGACCGATGCGTTGATTGTCCTGGGTATCGCCGATATCGGTGACAAGGCCAAGGCGATGGAAGCGATGAAGCAGCTGGCGGCTGAAGGCAATACGACACCGGAAGCAGTGGCAGACCAGGTTGTTGACCTGGCATGCCAGCTGATTGTCGACAAGGTCAATGCGATGCTGGAAGAAATCAACAGCAAGCCGGTCTATACCATCCATGAACTGCTGGAAGGCAGGAAGATTGAGCCGAAGGAAGTGCTGGTTGTCGGTGGTCCGGCTCCTTACATGGCGGAACGGATCGGCAAGATGCTGGGCATCCCGGCGGTTGTCCCGAATGATTCCGATGTCATCAATGCCAGCGGTGCGGCGACAGCCCGTACGACGGTTGAACTGAACCTGGTTGCTGATACGGAAGCCCAGGTCCTGAGCATTGCCGAGGAAGGTATCCAGCAGGAAATCTCCAGGCGCTTCACCGTGGATGATGCGATTGCATTGGGTACTGAAAAACTGATTGCCCGGGCGAAGCAGGCTGGTGCGAAAGACCAGGATATCGAGGTGGAGGTTGCGGACAGGCAGGTCTTCAATGTGGTCCGTGGCTATTCAACCACCGGTAAGAACATGCGTGTCAGACTCCAGGTCAAGCCGGGTCTGATCAAAGATGAATCGAAATAAAGAAAGGAGCCTTCCGTGAAAAAGAAAACAGGACTGGTTTTTTTCCCGGCATATGACTATGCGATTACGCCGACCCATCCAGAACGTGAAGAACGCCTTCTTTATACACAGGACCAGGTGGTTGAAGAAGGTCTTCTCGATTTCGACAATGTCAAGGAATACAAGCCTGACCTGGCAACACCGGCTGACATCAACCGTGTCCATTTCTGTGTGCCGGGCATCGATGAGATTGTCCATACCTCCCATCTGATTTCTGTCGGTGGCACACTGACCGCCGCAGACAAGGTGATGACCGGTGAAGTGGACAATGCCTTCGCCTTGGTCCGCCCTTGCGGGCATCATTCGTTCCGTGTTGTCCATGGCAGCCGTGGTTTCTGTACGCTGAATATGGAAGCCATCATGATTGAATATATCCGCCAGAAATACGGTGTGAAGAAAATCGCCGTGGTCGATACCGACTGCCATCATGGTGACGGTTCCCAGGACATTTTCTGGCATGACCCGGACACCCTGTTCATCTCCATGCATCAGGATGGCAGGACCCTCTATCCAGGTTCCGGTTTCCCGGATGAGGCGGGTGGGCCGAATGCCTATGGTTCCATCGTCAACCTGCCGATGCCGCCTGAAACCTGTGAAGAGGGTTTCCTGTATGTGCTGGACAATATCGTCATGCCACTGCTGGACGATTTCAAGCCGGATCTGATTGTGAACTCCGCCGGTCAGGACAACCATTATTCTGACCCGATTACCAACATGAAGTTCACCGCACATGGCTATGCGGTGCTGAATGACCGTCTGCAACCGCATCTGGCAGTCCTGGAAGGAGGGTATTCGATTGAAAGCGCTTTGCCATACATCAATACCGGCATCATCCTGGCGATGGCCGGTCTGGATTACAGCCATATCAAGGAGCCGGACTACAGTGCCCGTGACCAGATCCAGTCACAGCACATCACCAGCTACCTGAAACAGCTGAAGGACTATACACTGGAAGCCTGGAAGAGCAAGGAGGCTCTGCGCCGCCGTGCTTATCCAGACAGGCCGTTCCATACCCGTAACCGCAGTATTTTCTATGATACCGACTACATCCGTGAAACCCAGACGGAAACCGTCAGGACATGCAAGGAATGCAGTGGTGCTGTTGTCATCGAGTCCAAGGCGGATACTGGCCGCAGAAGCCGCATCAAGGCAGTCCATCTGCCACGCCACTGCTGTAGTGCCTGCCGCAAGTGGGCAACGGAGGAGTTTGAGAAAGGCCGTGAAGAAGGCTTCTTCCAGACATTCCTGCAAGACCGTGAGAATGACACCTATACGGTGGAAGAGCAGTAATCCAAGCTGTTGCAGCCAACAAAAAGCCGACCTGATGGTCGGCTTTTTGTTGGGATGGATACAACGACAAGGAGCAGGAAAATTGAGTATCACCCAATAGAAACAGTTACAAGAAAAGCATCATCATGCGCAGCCGCAACCCCCACCGCAGCCACAGCCGCCATGACACATTTCATAATAGGCACCGGTTGTGTTCCGTGGCATTTCACCCAAGTCGATGACGATGCCGGTATGCCCGAAGGAAACGATGTCTTTGCCCAGATAATCCTGCATCTGCTGCATCGCATTATCCCCGGTGCAGTGGCATGGAATCATCCAGTCCATCTTCCAGCCTTTCATCGCTTCAAGGGTCTTGTTCATCCGGTATGCTGATGCACGGATCAGGTGCATGCCACCGACAATCCCACTGATTTTCTCAATGCCGGAAACCTGACGGATGTAGTTGACCGTATTGACGATACCGGAATGGCAGCAGCCCAGCAGGATGACCAGCCCTTTATCAGTCTCAAACCACATCGACATGTCATCGGAAACCGGGTCTGGTTTGGTGGCTTCTGCATCCAGGAACAGGGCATCACCGACATCCTCGAAATCTGTCAGACGGGGAACCGGTCCAGTGACCCCAACCCCCGGCAACAGGTACAAAGGCTGGTTCAACACATGCCGCAGTCCCAGGAAAGACAGGTTGCTGAGGATCCGTTTTGCGCTGGGTGGCGGTGACCAGTTCTTGGCATCTTCCCCTGGGCGGCAGCAGAAGCGGTCATATTCGATATTCGCACCGCAGTACATCGGTACCGATGGGTTCAGGGCATAGAAATCTGCCAGGTTGTCAGTATGGTCATCATGACCATGGCTCATCACCAGGGCTTCTGCTTCGGCAAGATTGATGCCCAGCACTTTTGCATTATTCAGGATGACCCCTTTCTGACCGGTATCGAACAGGATACGGCGGTCACGGATCTTGATCCAGGCAGCAAAACCATGCACACAGGACAGGCCTTCGCCTGCTTTGTTGTCAACGAGAAGGGTGATGCTGGATGGCTGTTCTCCGCATCCACAGGCATTTTCAACAGCTTCAGACATGATTGGCTCTTTGAAAGGGTTAAGGATTGGATAAATGATAGCGTATTTTTTCAGTAAGCAACTATTTTTTTGATAAAAATAAATAATGTTTTAAAACATGTTGTTATAGCATTTATTTAAAGTTAATTAGATTATTTTTGTCTTATTTGTACTGACAGATTATGACATAAAACTGTCAATAACTGCCATAAATGGCAGATATTGGAAATCATCGACATTTTATTTGACAATAAGGAAGAGTCTTTGGAATTTAGGTGGCGGGATGCTGTCAGGTATTGGATGGCTCAGAAGGTATGGACTGTTCGGCAGAAGGGATTTTCCTGGTCAGGGAAATGGGGAAGGCGCATGAAAAAACGGCACTCCGGAGAGTGCCGTTTCAATGGAAAGGAACGTGTTATCAGATAACAGCGTTGTCTTTCATGGACTGAACGTCAGCGTCGCTGTAACCAAGTTCTTTCAGGATTTCAACAGAGTGTTCGCCCAGCAATGGTGCACGGGTGATTTCTGGTTTGAAGTCGGAGAACTTGAATGGAGCGCCAACGGTCAGGTAGTTACCGCGGACTTCGTCGGTGACTTCGACAACGGTACCAACTTTACGCAGGGATGGATCGACTGCCAGGTCTTTCATGGACATGACAGGACCGCATGGAATGCCGTATTCAGCAGCCCAGTTGGTGACTTCGAATTTATCCTTGTCGGTGAACTTGGTTTCGATGAATGCGAAGATGTTCATCAGCTTGTCAACACGGCCTTCGAAGGTGTTGTAGGCTGGGTCATCTTTCCATTCTGGCTTGTCGATCATATCGCAGATCTGTGGCCACATGTTTGCAGCGATGGTGAAGTAGACATAGCAGTCATTGTCGCCGTCATGTGCTGGTTTGCATTTCAGCATCCAGCCTGGCTGACCGCCGCCACCTGCGTTACCGCCACGTGGAACAGAGTCGATGTTGTCAAAAGACATTGGCTTGCCGTCTTTGTCGAAAGCAAAGTTAGGCTGTGCCTGTGGGTATTCAGCCAGGATACCGGTACGTTCCAGACGCTGCTGGTCACGCAGTTTGATGCGGACCAGGTTCAGAACGCAGTCCTGCATTGCGCAAGCAACTTTCTGACCGCGACCGGTGAGTTCACGCATACGCAGGGCAGCCAAGATACCGATCAGCAGGTGCATACCGGAGTTGGAGTCACCCAGAGCAGCACCGGAAACGGTTGGAGGACCATCCCAGAAACCGGTGGTAGCAGCTGCACCGCCGGAGCACTGTGCAACGTTTTCATAAACTTTCAGGTGTTCGTTGGCATGACCTTCAGCATAGCCCTTGACGGATGCAACAATCATACGTGGGTTCAGTTCCTGGATTTTTGCCCAGGAGAAGCCCAGACGGTCCAGAACACCGGGACCGAAGTTTTCGACCAAGACGTCGGACTGCTGGACCAACTTCGTCAGAACGTCTTTACCCTGTGGAGACTTCATATCCAGTTCGATGGAACGTTTGTTACCATTGAACATGGTGAAGTACAGGGAGTCAACACCTGGTTTGTCCTGCAGCCAGCCACGGGTCATGTCACCGGAGCCACGGCGTTCAATCTTGATGACTTCTGCGCCCAGGAAACCCATCATCTGGGTACAGGCAGGACCTGCCTGAACGTGGGTCATATCAAGAACCTTGATACCTTCTAATGGTTTAGTCATTTCTTAATTTCCTTGTCGTTGTACAACTACAGTTTTTTCCCGCAGAAACCCCCAAGGAAGCCCTGAAGCCCTACGGAAAGAAAGCTTCGCTTACAGCATAAAGTACTACCTTCTGATTGCACAGCTTTATGAGGAATCCCCAAAAGCAGGGCAAGCTTTATGTATAGCCCTTATATTTTACAAGATAGCCTGTTTAAATCAAGCATTCATGCTGTGAATGGTCATCAAACCGATGGATTTTCTTTCAATTTGGCGAGTTTACGGTAAAGGGTGCGTTCACTGATGCCAAGCTGTTCCGCCAGATTCTTCCGGCTGCCTTTGAAATGGGCCAGCAGCTGGTTGTCGCTGTCTGGTGGTATAAGGATGTTTTCCAGCGTCTGACCGGTTTCAGCCATGTCAGGAAGCCGCAGGTGTTCCGGCTTGATTGTCCCGTCATCACAGAGCAGGCATGCCCGCTCAATGATAGCTTTCAGTTCACGGATATTGCCAGGGTAAGTGTAGGTCTGTAGAGCATAGCTGGCCTCATCCGACAGGGTGGGCGGCACATCATTTGAGAAATGCTTCAGGAAAATCTGGCTGAGGAAAGGGATGTCTTCAGGTCTGTCCCGCAGTGCAGGCAGCGTGATGGGAAAACGGTTCAGGCGGTAATACAGGTCTTCCCGGAAAAGCCCCTGTTCCACCTGTTTCTGTAAGTGGTCTGAACTGGAAGCGATGATGCGGATATCGGTCTTCTGGGTATTGATGGTATCTGCATGGCTGTAGATATTGGTTTCCAGCAGGCTGGCGACCCTTGCCTGGAGATAGGGCGAAAGACCTGAAACATTGTTCAGGAACAATGTCCCACCATTGACGGTATCCAGGATACCCTTTGCCTTAGCGTTCCTGGCTGTCCTGTCCGGGGATTTCTGACCAAAGAAAAGGGTTTCAAACTGGCTGTCTGTCAGACTGGGGCAGTCAACGGTGGCGAAAGGTGCAGCACACCGTTTGCCGGATTGGTGGAGGTACTGCGCAACGGCATTCTTGCCGGTGCCGGTTTCTCCTTCAATCAGGACGGCGATGTCTGATGAAGCGGCTTTATCAAGCAGACGCATCATTTCCTGGAACGGTTCAGAGATGCCTTTCAGCTGACCGGAAGGGAGGCGTCTAACGGTTTTGAGTGGATTGATTTTTTCCACAAAACCAATGATGTCTGCCTGGCTATTCTTGATGGGAGTCAGTGCGATGCTGACATATTCCTCACCTTCAGGTGTGTTGTGCATGTGGAGTACATGTTCTGTCTTGCCGGATTCCAGGCTTTTTTTCAGTGGGCAGGACTCACCAGACCGGTCACAGGGCAGGTCATATCCATGGGAGACTTCATAGCAGGTTTTCCCGATGACGGAGCTCTGGGAGTTGCAGTATTTCCGGAAAGCAGGATTGACACTGATGATTCGGTATTCCGCATCGAACAGCAGATGGGGTTCCGTGAGGGATTGCAGGAATGCGGAAAGCTGGCTGAAAGACATGGTGTTTACCGGATTATGCCGTTTTTCTGAAACCACTGCTGCCACGGTTTATCAGGAGGCTTCCTTGAGGAAAAAGTCCAAAGCTGCCTCGACAACCGACTGATGGATCAGATGGCGTCCATGGAACTCATGGAAGATGACATCGTAGCCATTCTGCTTGAGTTCCTTGTAATGGAAAAAGCCACTGGTGTTCATCGGAAGCTGCTCGTCTTCTGGACTGTGGGCGATGAAGACCTTTGGCTTACCGCGCGGCACATACAGGTTCATGAATCCACCGGACAAAGCAATGATATGGGACAGGATATGGCCATTGGAGAGTCCAATCGAGAGGGAATAGCTGGCGCCATCCGAGAAACCGCAGAATCCAAAATGATTGGTGTCAATCGTGAAATGAGTATTGAAATCGGTCAACGCCTGGTCCAGTTTCTGAAGGTCAGGTCCATTGCCACCGACGGTCAGGTCCCAGGTCTGATAGGTGGATTGGGGGAGCATCAGCAGGAATTTATGTTTTTCTGCATGGGACTGGAAATCAGGCAGGACTTTCTGGGCACTGCCACCGGCACCATGGAACATGACCAGCAGCTTGGCAGGTTTTGAGGTATCCATGCCTTCTGGGACAAACAGCAGGGTATCGCGTTCATTGGGTTCGCCACAGGATGCGTTCAGTTTATGGATTCCCGGCGGCAGTGGGTCACCGGTTGCCGGTTTCGGCTGGAATGTCAGATGTCCCAAGATGGATGGCGGCAGGAAACTGTACATCGCTGAATCGGTTGGGAATTTGCTGTTCATGGTTCTGATCCCTGGTTGTTCTTGTTGATGGTTCAATCCAAGCAAGTATAGCAGATGGATTCAGTCTGCAAGTGCCTGCATGGGTGGATGGCTGCCATCAATCGAATTGGTTCTTTTTGTTGATTTCCTTGAGGATGACCTTGGCGGTCGGTGTCGATGCCAGGCCTCCCCGTGCGGTTTCTTTCAGGTCTGGGGACATCAGGTCACCGACTGAGCGCATCGCATCAATGACTTCATCGGTTGGAATCCTGTGATGGATGCCGGCAAGTGCCATGTTGGCGCAGGAGATGGCGTTCATTGCGCCGATGACATTGCGTTGGACGCAGGGAATCTCGACCAGCCCTGCAATCGGGTCGCAGACCAGTCCCATCAGGTTGGAGATTGCCATGGCACAGGCATGGGCGCACATTTCAGCAGTTCCTTTGCCGAGCCAGGTGAGTGCGGTTGCCGCCATGGCGGAGGCGGTGCCGACTTCTGCCTGGCAGCCTCCTTCAGAACCGGCAATGGATGACCTAGTGGCGATAATCTGGCCAAATCCAGCGGCAACATACAGTGCCTGTACAACCAAATCATCGGGAATCTGCCTGGCTTTTACCAAAGGCAGGAGCACTGCTGGCATGACGCCACAGGAACCGGCTGTCGGCGTAGCGACAATCCGTTTCATACAGGCATTGCATTCACTGACTTTAAGTGCTGTAGTGATGATTTCATTCATGAAACTGTCCCCGTAGAGCAGGTTCTGCTCTTGGGCAAGCCGCATTCTTTCACCATCTCCACCGACAAGCCCGCTGTTGGAACGGTCATTGGGATTGTAGCTGTCAACCGAGTGTTTCATTGCATCCCAGAAATACTGCATCTGCTTCAGTGAATTTTCCCGGGACAGGTTTTGTCCACCCAAGTCATCCTTCAAGATGGTTTCCCAGAGCGGCAGGTTGTCTGCATGGTTCTGTTCAAGGAGTTCTTTGACTGATTGGAATGCCATGGTCTATTCCTTGTTCAAGTAGGTCACTTTCGGGAAGCGCTCAATCTGTGAGAGCTGGTCAATCAGCTCCTGTGGGATTTTGTTGTCACATTCGAGAATCATCACGGCACTGCCACCTTTGGAATGCCGGTAAAGCTGCATGTTGGCGATGTTGATATTGTGTTGGCCAAGCAGCGAAGTGACCATGGCAACAGCGCCTGGACGGTCTTGGCTGGCATGGACGATCAGGGTGTTCTCATTGCCGGAGAAGTTGGCGGTGATGCCATCAATGGATGAAACAAGGATTCTGCCTCCCCCCAATGAGGATGCGGTCATTTCCAGTTTCCTGCCATGTTCACCTGTCAGTCTCAGCCGGGTCGAGTTGGGATGGGCATTGGGAATATGGATTGAATGGATTTCAATCGTCAATCCTGCATTCTTCGCCAGTTCCAGACTTTGAGGGATACGGCTGTCATCCTGTTGTATGCCAAGCAGACCTGCGACAATGGCGCGGTCGGTGCCATGTCCAGAACCCGTCATCGCAAAGGAACCATGGAGACCGATATCTGCCTTGATGGGGCGTTCACACAGCAGTTTCCGCGCCACCAGTCCAATCCTCACGGCACCGGCCGTATGGGAGCTGGACGGTCCAATCATGACAGGGCCGATAATGTCGAACAGTTTCATCTTTCGTTCATCCCAAAAATCTGTACTGGATAGCGATTTTATTTCTATTTTCACTTAGGGGAAACAGCTTGATTATCCATCAGTGTGACAAAATTGTGGCAGAAAGCCTGATGTTCCCCGTCATGAAGTGCGGTTTCCTGTCGAAGGCAGGAACCAGTCTCTCTTCCTGACCATCATATCATCGGAAATCTTTGGCAAAAGCAAGCGACCTTTTATGCCATAGGTGTTCCTATTATTTTGGCGAAACTGTTCATATATTGCATTAAAGATGCAATCATCAATCTTCTTATAGCAGGAAGGCAGTTTTATTCAAAAAGTCTCAAGGAATATATCAAGTTTATTGTCTAAGATAATCGGTTGCCATGAAATCAGGCAACAATCAATGTTAAGAAAAGCTATCGCCTTATTCTTCATCAAATTCTGCTGAAATTATCAGAAACAGATTTTTTCGATGACGGAACATTATTCAACAACAGACATCCATGATGAATAAGATACGACTAATACTTTCGGCAATCCATTGCCGAAAATATAGGATTTTTTGGAATTCTGACAAATGTTTCAAGAAGATGTTTCATTGAAAAACGGTAATAGCAATCGAAAATAAAACATGACGATGTTGTCTAGTCAAATTTTACACGCCGCACAGAAACCAATATGCGTTATTGAACGCATATTGGCAATATACCAAAAAAGACTGAGCGACAGTCAACGCCGCATCAGACCGTACCGCTGTATCAGGTTCTGGGCTTTGTTGAGCGGGACATGCGCCCATCCAAAGAGGTCACGTTCAACCACAGGATCAGCAAATCTGACAAAGGCAGTGAAAATCCTTTCTCCCCCTGTATAGACCTTCTCATCAACAAAGCTGAAAGCCCGGAATTTGCTGCAGCGTCTAAGCCAGTGCACAAAATCATCAAAGGACATATCAAGCCGCTTCCTACCATCAGGACTGCGGCAGTCCAGTTCATCAATCAGTGTAGAGTCAGCCAACCCCCAAGCATCCGAAAAAGCCTGGATAAGCTGGTCGTCAGACAGCCGAGGATTGTTGTAAAAGGTACGGTCAAGCATAAAACGAAATCCTTAATCCAATAATAAACGGACTCTGTTTAAAACAGAGGGTTTGTTTCGATTTTTATTAAATAAAACTAATAAACAAAAAGAGAGAATTGCAATAAGAATCTTTATGTTTAATTTTAATAGATGTATTTTGAAATTGGAAGTGTTTTCTAAAAGAAAAATGAATTTGAAATGCAAAAAGAATAAAATTGTTGTTTTTTTAATGAATTATGAACAATGTGGAAATTTACGATTCAGGAAATATTGTTTTGTTTAGTTGTGGAAGGTAAAAAATCAAAAGATTGTTTGAAGGGATTATTTGAACAAAAGGCATTGTGATAAATACACAGGCTGGAGGCAGGAAAGGTTCCGGGACAGTCGATTCCTTGATGGAGAAATAGGAGATATTGAAACATATATCGACCATGAATCATGCTCAGGAGGCAATTTGACTGACAGGGTGATAGACAAGGTGCAGAGTCGGTATTCTGGGGTTTTATGCATTCTGTGGATGGTTTCTGTAAAATGTCAGTTGTCTGCCCATCTGGTGTTGTGATGGGGTTTGCGCACAGGTTTTAGGCCGTCTTTTGCTGTGAGATGGCGGGAAAGGGGTATGAGATGAAAAAACTGGGGTTTATCGGTATGGGGAATATGGCATCTGCAATCCTGCTGGGTGCGGTCGGTTCCGGTTTCCTGAAAGGTGAAGAAACGGTTGCCTTTGATCTGGATGCCGCCAAAATGGCAGAGCTGAATGCAAAATGCGGGATGGCAATGGCTGATTCTGCTGTGGCTGTCATCAACAGCAGTGAGGTTGTCTTGATTGCAGTGAAACCTATCCATGTTGAAGGGGTATTGGCAGAATGCCGTGAAGCATTGAAAGGGAAGGCGCTGCTGTCGATTGCTGCCGGCTGGTCTTATACCCGTTATCATGAGTTGGTCGATGATTCGACCCGTATCTGTGCGATTATGCCTAACACGCCTGCCATGGTCGGTGAAAGTATGGCATTGATTGATGCGACAAATGACCTGACGCTTGATGAACTGGCTTTCACCCGTGGGCTTTTTGGAGCATTGGGCGAGGTTGAGGAATTGCCCAGCCATCTGATGGCTGTGGGGGCAGCATTGTCTGGCTGTGCGCCTGCTTGGGTTTATATGATGATCGAGGCATTGGCTGACGGCGCTGTCCTGCATGGTATGCCCCGTGCCACCGCTTATAAACTGGCGAGCCAGACGGTGCTTGGATCTGGCAAGATGGTGAGGGATACCAACCAGCATCCCGGCAAACTCAAGGATGATGTCTGTTCTCCCGGCGGTATCACCATCCGGGGTGTCCAGGCATTGGAAGCCAGTGGTTTCCGTGCCGCATTGATGGACGCGGTCAGTGCCGCCTACCAGAAGTGAAGCGGTCGGTCCTTATCTGACAGACGAGGGAGATGTCTGAGGATGTCTCCCTTTTTTCATCCTTCAACGGTCTCAATGGTCAACTGGATGGTTGTCCGGTTGTTGAAAGTGTTGATGACTGGGCGGTAAGCCAGTTTGACCGTATCCGGCAACAGGGTGTTGTTGGCTGGATGTTTTGGGATTGAAATGGTCAAAGACTATTGCTGCGTATTGTCAGTCATGCCTGAAAGGGTACAATTGGGATTTCTGAAATTATGTCTGTCTGGTTGCAGGATTTCAATCAGGAGTTGCTGCGTTGAGGTTTTTTTCAAATCTGCCCTTTGAATGGTATGTCGGTCTCCGGTATCTGCGTTCTGGAAAACGCAGTGGCAGGAACCGGTTCATCTCTTTTATCTCGATGATTTCCATGGCGGGCATCGCTTTAGGGGTCGCCGCCCTGATTATTGTGATGTCGGTGATGAATGGTTTTCAGAAAGAGGTGCGTGACAGGATGCTGTCCGTGTTGCCGCATATTGAGATACAGGATGTCTATGGTGCATTGCCGAACTGGCGGGAAACAGCAACGGTGGTTCAGCGGAACAAGGATGTTGCCGGAACAGCGCCTTATGTCATCGGTCAGGCGATGCTGACCCGTGAAGACCTGATGCGGGGCGTGGTTGTCAGGGGGGTTGATCCTGCGTTGGAAGGCAACGTGTCGGATGTAGGCAGACAGTTCAAGCAAGGATCTTTCTCAAGTCTGCAACCTGATTCATTCAATATCGCCATCGGCAAGGAACTGGCACGGATGCTTCGTGTCAGGGTGGGTGACAAAGTGACTGTTGTGATTCCCCAAGGGCAGGTGACGCCTGCTGGAATCCTGCCCCGATTGAAGCAGTTCACCGTTTCCGGCATTTTTGAGGCTGGGCATTTTGAGTTTGATACAACATTGGCTTTTATCAGTATCGATGATGCGATGCGGATTTTCCAGGCGGATGCCCCAACAGGGCTTCGGGTCAAGCTCCATAATATGCAGGAAGCGCCTGCCATTGCAAAAGACCTGACATTGCTTCTGATTGATCAGGAGGTGGTTGTCAGGGACTGGTCCAAACAGAACAAGAACTGGTTTGCAGCTGTCCAGACAGAGAAGAAAATGATGTTCATTATCCTGATGTTGATCATCGCTGTTGCCGCATTCAATCTGGTTTCAACTTTGGTGATGACTGTCACGGAAAAACAGGCGGACATTGCGATTCTCAGGACGCTGGGCGCAACGCCGCGATCCATCATGAAAATATTCATGGTACAGGGCGCATTGGCAGGGATTCTGGGCACATTGATTGGAGTCAGCTTTGGTGTATTCGTTTCGCTGAACATTGATGTGATTGTGCCTTTTATCGAACGGCTGTTCGGTTTCCAGTTCTTGCCGAAAAACATCTATCTGATCAGTTCGTTGCCATCAGACCTGCAATGGATGGATGTCTTGAGGATTGGAGGCGCTTCTATCGTGCTTTCATTCTTGGCGACATTGTACCCAAGCTGGAGTGCAGCAAAAGTCAATCCGGCGGAGGCACTGCGTTATGAATGATATCGTTCTGTCCTGCACAGGACTCTGCAAAACTTACCAGCAGGGGAAATATGCGGTCGAGATTCTTCGGGATATTGATTTCCAGGTGAAGAAGGGTGAGCGTGTCGCCATCGTTGGTGCTTCTGGATCGGGTAAATCAACGTTCCTGCATCTGCTGGGTGGGTTGGATGAGCCGACAGCAGGTTCGGTTTCCATGAATGGGCAGGTTTTGGCGGAGCTGAGCGGTACGGCGTGTGATGCGTTGAGAAACAGGACTTTGGGATTTGTCTACCAGTTCCATCACCTGCTGCCCGAATTCACGGCCGTTGAAAACGTGATGATTCCCGCGCTGATTGCCAGGACGCCGCGTGGCGACGCACGCAAGCGGGCGGAAGAACTGCTCTCACTGCCGTTCATCGCGTCGATCACCGACACTCTGAAGGCGTACCAGTACTCCAAGCGCTGCAATGTCCTGCGCGTGATGGGCGAAGCCTGCAAGTGGGGAAAACGCGGAGCCACCATCAACTCCATCAACAGATCGGAAGAGCGTCGTG
>CALGGD010000213.1 GCA_937916185.1 uncultured Oxalobacter sp.
GGCGGATGGCCTGGAATCTTTTCTGTGAGCCGGGAAAATGCGTTGAAGCTTCCACGGAATTTCTATGAGGGGCTTATCTATGATGATATCAACCGTGTTTTCAAGAATAGGAAAAATCCAGACCGACTGAAAAGAATTATGCGTGCTTATGCCCGTATGGAATCAAGTCGGGTTTCATTGGAGACACTTACTGATGATCTGAAGTCCAATGAAGGCACTTCTATCGATAAGCGGACGGTATCTTCTTATATTGAGGCATTGAAACGCCTTTATGTGATAGAGGAGATGCCCGCATGGAATCCAAATTTAAGGTCTAAAACAGCAATCAGAACAGTCAATACCCGGCATTTTACTGACCCTTCTATTGCGTGTGCTGCATTGGGTATTGGACCAGAGGATTTGATTCACGATATGAAGACTTTCGGGCTTTTGTTTGAATCTATGTGTGTGAGGGATTTACGGGTGTATGCACAGGTCTTAGATGGCGAGGTCTATCATTATCGGGATCATAGTGGTTTAGAAGCAGATGCTGTTGTCCATCTAAGAAATGGAAAATGGGGGGCGGTCGAGGTCAAGCTCCGGAGTGAGGATTCAATTGATGAAGGTGCGAGGAATCTGCTGAGACTCGCAAAGAAAATCGATCAGCATAAGATGCCCCCCCCCAGTTTCCTGATGGTGTTGACTGCAACGGAATTCGCATATCGCAGGGAAGATGGTGTCTATGTGGTGCCGGTCGGGTGTCTTGCGCCGTAAATAAATATTTCGATTTTTTCTCATCCAACGAAATGCACTGTTTCAAGTGGTGGATTGATTGAAGGTGCTTTCTCATCAGGTGTTGCCAGAGTTTGAGGCTGTTCCCAGCCGCCGCCCAGTGCGGCAATGAGGGAAGCCGCACTGGTGAACTGGCGTTTGCGGATGCTCCACCAGGTGTTCTCGGCATTGATGCGGGTATTCTGGGCAGTCAGGACTTCGATATAGCTGGCGGTTCCTGCCCGGTAACGGTTCATCATGATGCGTTCTGCCCGTTTGGCGGCATCGACAGCAGCCATCTGGTGGTCGGCTTCATGGTACAGGTAATTCTGTGCGGCAAGGTTGTCTTCGACTTCCTGGAAGGCGGTCAGAACCTGCTGGCGGTAGGCGGCAACCTGTTCATCATAAGCGGCAATGGCTTCGTCACTCCGTGCCCGTCTCAGTCCGGCATCAAAGATGTTCAGTGCGATGGAAGGGCCGGTTGACCAGATACGGTTTGGCACGGTGAACAGGTCGTTGAAGGAGGTATGCCGCCAGCCGCCGTTTGCCGAGAGCGTGAGGGCAGGGAAGAAAGCTGCCTTTGCGACGCCGATTTCCGCATTGGCTTGGGCGACACGCCGTTCAGCGACAGCGATGTCGGGTCTGCGTTGCAGCATCAGCGAAGGAATGCCCGCAGGGATGACCGGCAGGTCAGGTGCGTCAGCTGTCGGTTCCAGTGTGAATGCCGCAGGTGGTTGTCCGATGCTGACAGCGATTGCATGTTCCAACTGGGCACGGGCAAGTTCAGCGTCGATGGTCGCTGCCTGGGCGTTTTTCCAGAGGCTTTCTGCCTGGGCGACATCCGCATCGGAAATCAAGCCGGCGTTGTACTGGTTACGGGTCAGTATCAGGGATTCTTCAAGCAGTTTTTCACTTTCTTTCAACCGGGTGATCTGGCAGTCGGTGACACGGAGTTCCAGATAGGCTTTGGCAAGCTGTGCCTGGGCAGAGTTCACAGAAGCCTGCGCCTGGTTTACGGCAGCTTCTGACTGACGCACG
>CALGGD010000214.1 GCA_937916185.1 uncultured Oxalobacter sp.
ACGCTCTTCCGATCTTATGTATCTGTCGGTTCCGACATTGACAGAGAGGCTTATCTGCGTGGCACATCAGTGTATCTTGTTGACCGCACCATACCTATGCTGCCGGAGAAACTGTCGAACGGAATCTGCTCGCTGAATCCGGATGTTGACCGTCTGGTGATGGTCTGTGATGCGGTGGTGTCTTCGGAAGGCAGTGTCACGGCTTACCAGTTTTATCCGGCGGTCATGCATTCAGCGGCAAGGCTGACCTATACGGCGGTTTATGCCATCCTGCAGAACCCGGCAGGGCCGGAAGCGGTTCAGCGTAAGGCATTGGTGGGACATCTCCAGGACCTTCATGCCCTCTATCAGGTTCTGGCACAGGCCAGGGAGCGTCGGGGGGCGATTGATTTTGAGACGGTCGAGACAGAAATCGTCTGCAATGACAACGGCAAGATTGAGAAAATCCTGCCCCGGGTGCGCAATGATGCCCATAAGCTGATTGAGGAATGTATGCTGGTTGCCAATGTCTGTGCGGCGGATTTCATCGCCCGTCACCGGCATGAGGGGTTGTACCGTGTCCATGCCCATCCGGGCAGCGAGAAGCTTCAGCGGGTCAGGGCATTTCTGGCACTGTCTGGCATCACTTTGGGTGGTGGAGAGTCGCCGGAACCGACAGATTATGCCGCTGCCGCCAGGCAGTTTGCCGGACGGTCTGATGCCACGATATTGCAGACAATGCTGTTGCGTTCCATGCAGCAGGCGGTGTATGCGCCGGACAATGTCGGCCATTTCGGACTGGCTTTTGAGGCGTATATGCATTTCACCAGCCCAATCCGCCGTTATCCGGACCTGCTGACCCATCGGGTTATCAAGGCAATACTGGCAGGTGGAAAATATGTACCACAGGGTATCAACCGGAAAAAGCTCAATCTGGATGTACCGGCATCCATTCGGAAACAGGTCATGCCAGACCAGAATATTAACGGCAGGTCGGCGAAGGTCGGCAGAGAACATGCAGTCTGGCAGATGCTGGGGCTGCACTGTTCTGCCAATGAGCGCCGTGCGGATGAGGCTTCCCATGATGTGGAGCAATGGCTGAAATGCTGGTATATGCGTGACAGGCTCGGTGAGGAATTCATGGGGTCGGTTGCCAGTGTCACCAGTTTCGGGGTGTTTGTCGAGTTGGACGGCCTGTATGTCGAGGGGCTGGTGCATGTGACGGACTTGGGACAGGATTATTACCATTATGATGATATCCGCCACGAGCTGCGTGGCGAGCGGAGCGGTGTCTGTTTCCATCTGGCAGACAAGGTCAAGGTGCAGGTTGCCCGTGTCAACTTGGATGCGCGCCAGATTGATTTCCGTCTGGTTGAGGGGCCGTTCTCTCCTGATATGTCCCAGAAGACGGAAGCCGGCAGGGTGCCGTCATCTGGACGGGGCAAGGAATAGAAGGCGGGAGATACCATGAAGAGCAAGGCAGTGTTTGGTTTCCATGCGGTTGTTTCACGCATCCGCCATGAGGCGTCTTCTGTGGAGATGGTCTATGTGGATGCCGGCCGTACAGACCGGCGTATGCAGGATCTGCTTACGCTTGCCAAGTCATCAGGTGTCCGCATCATCCAGACGGATGGGTTGCGTCTTGACCGGATGGCCGGGACGCACCGGCATCAGGGGGTGGTTGCGATGGCTGAGCCGCTTTCCCTGGCTGGGAACCTGGATGAGCTGCTGGATGCCATAGAGGGGCCTCCCCTCCTGCTGGTGCTGGATGGCATTACCGATCCGCATAACCTGGGGGCGTGTTTCCGGGTGGCGGACAGTGTGGGAGCCCATGCCGTCATTGCACCGAAAGACCGTTCTGTGGGGATCAATGCGACGGTGGAGAAGGTCGCCAGCGGCGCTGCCCAGACAGTGCCTTATCTGACAGTGACCAATCTGGCACGGACACTCCGGCAGCTGAAGGAACACAATATCTGGGTGATCGGCACATCGGATGCAGCTTCGAAAAGCCTGTATGATGTTGATTACACAGGGGGAACAGCCTTTGTCATGGGGGCGGAAGGCAAGGGGATGCGCCGTCTGACAGAAGAGAACTGTGATGAACTGGTGGTTATTCCGATGCTGGGTTCTGTCGAGAGCCTGAACATTTCTGTGGCATCCGGTGTCTGCCTGTATGAGGCACGCCGCCAGCGTATCAAGGCTTCTGCCGGCGCGTGACAGGCCGTGTTGTATGTGTCCAGCAGGCTTGGGATGAATCTGCCATAATTCCTATTGATGGACTGGGAATGGTTGTAACATGCCGGTTCCAGCATGGGGTACGGACTTTCCCGTGCAGTTTTCGACAGAAACGGTTAT
>CALGGD010000215.1 GCA_937916185.1 uncultured Oxalobacter sp.
GCGCCTGTGCCCAGGGTATCATCTGGGGCATCATGGCCATCGGCGTTTACATCACCTACAAGATCCTGGACATGGCAGACCTGACGGTGGATGGCACTTCTACCTTGACAGGCGACGTGACTATGACCAATAACGCCGAGGTCGGCAAAGACTTGACCGTCAAGGGTGATACGGATATGCAGGGTGATGCCCGTGTTGGCAAAGATTTGACCGTTGACGGTACTTCCACTCTGACCGGCGATGTGACCATGCAGAATAACGCCGAGGTCGGTAAAGACCTGACTGTCAAGGGTGATACAGATATGCAGGGTGATGCTCATGTTGGCAAAGACTTGACGGTAGATGGCACGTCCACATTGACCGGTGATGTAATGATGGGTTCTAACGCTTCTGTCGCTGGTAATTTCAGTGTGGAAGGTAATACCAGCTTGAAAAACACGGTAGTGGATGGAACATTGGAAGTTAGTAAGGAAGCTTCTTTCCGTGACAACGTTCAGATGGACAAAGACCTTGAAGTTGTTGGCAACGGTTCGTTTGGCGGGGATTTGGCGGTTGATGGGAATGCTTCTGTTGGCAAGGACTTGACTGTTGAAGGTGTTTCTGCCTTGAAAGGTAATACCACCATCGGTACGGAAGATGCCAATGCTGATTTGCTGGTAAATGGCAATGCCACTGTGACCGGTGATACCAATATAAATGGCAATGCCGAAATTGGTAAGGATTTACACGTTGCCGGTGAAAGTAAGTTTGACGGTACGGTTACGATGGGAGCGGATGCTTCTGTTGCTGGAAACTTTTCGGTAGAAGGTGATACTGCCCTGAAAGATACCGTTGTAGACGGTACGTTGGAAGTGAATAAGGAAGCTGCGTTCCATGATAATGTAACCATGGATAAAAACCTTGCGGTTACAGGGGACGGTTCTTTCGGCGGTGACCTGAAAGCAGACGGCAATGCGAAAATCGGGCATAACCTGACAGTAGAAGGAACATCTGACCTGAAAGGTGATACCAATATGAACGGCAACGCCGAAATCGGGAAAGACCTGCATGTGAAGGGCGTGACCCAGTTGAATGGGAATACGACAATCGGAACAAGCGATGCTCCCGCTGACCTTGCTGTGACAGGTAATGCTGGTGTGGATAAGGATTTTACGGTTGGCGGTAACTCCGACCTGAAAGGCGATGTGAATATCGGTGGGGATTTACACGCTGATAACGGCACGTCCTATTTTGATAAGTCCATCTGGCACGAGGGCGAAGAGAACCAGGTTGAGATTAACGAGACCGGTATCCGTGTTGGTTTAAATAGCACTCACATGGATGCACATGGCATTTATGCCGGCGGTCATAATTGGGATGAAGCCAATGCTGCTATGCATGAGGATGGCAGGATTAAGGGTATCTACGGTTACCTTGAAAAAGACCTCGAAGTTGGGGGTAAAGCAGATGTTGGCGGTGACCTGACAGTTAGCGGGGATACCAATATCGCTGGCAACACCGTTATTGAAAAAGATTTAACAGTGAAAGGCGACAGCCATTTTGCCGGGGATGTGTCTATGGATAAGAATTTGTTTGTTACCGGCGATACGAATATTGGCGGGAATGCTACTGTTGAAAAAGACTTGACGGTCAATGGTGATTCTAATTTTGCGGGCGATGTGGTGATGAACAAGAATCTGTCGGTTGGCGGGGATACTAACATCGCTGGAAATACTGTGATTAAACAGAATCTTACGGTGAACGGGGATTCTACTGTAAAAGGTAATAGCCGTGTTGATAAAGATTTCAGTGTTGGCGGCAACAGTGATTTTGAAGGCATCGTCCGGATGCGTAAAGACCTGAATGTTGAAGGGAATGCCAATATCGGCGGCACACTTACGGCTGACCGTATCATGGTTGGTGGGTTCGATGTGCAGAAAGAATTTGAGCGTACCGATACCCGAATTGATTCCGTGGGCGCTAACGCCGCCGCGCTGGCCGGTTTGCATCCGCTTGCATACGAAGATGGGCAGAAATGGAATATTGCCGCCGCGTATGGTAATTATAAAGGCGAAAGCGCCGGGGCTGTCGGCCTGTTCTACCGTCCTGATAATCGTATTACATTTAGTGCAGGTGGTTCCTTTGGTAATGATGACGGCATGATGAATGTGGGCGTAAGTTATGCGTTGCAGAAAGGCGTAGGCACTTCCAAGTCTGCATTGCAGCAGGAAGTGAAAGACCTGAAAAAACATAATAAAGCTATGCAGGATGAATTGGATGCAGTGAAAAAACAGCTTGCTTCGTT
>CALGGD010000216.1 GCA_937916185.1 uncultured Oxalobacter sp.
TCTGAAATGTTTTTTCAGTGTCAGCATCGCGCTCTGCCTGCGCGACTGCCTTGTTTATACCTGCAGGATACTCGTTTCCCAAAGCAGCAGCAGTTCCCTCTTCTGCCTGCGCGCTGAGAGCTTTCCACTCATCTTCCGAAAGACCGTCTGTTACCGATGGATAATTCTCCCAGGAAAACTCAAAACTCACACCGTCAGAAAGGATGTCTCCTTCGGTGCAGTCGGAAGCGCCCTGGGCATATGCGCCGTTCTTATATGAGGCCCAGTATGATGAAAAATCCGCCTTGTTTATAATTTCCTCGGCGCCTTTTGGAGTTATTGATGATATATACCCGTACGAGAATGAATAATCATCAATATCCCCTGCCTCTTTCGCAGCTTCAAAAAGGTCTTTAAGGGTTGCGCCTTCTTTAAACTTATAAGATTTGTTTATGATAACGGAAGGTTCTGACAGAGGATCTGTGCTGTCAACGACCGTCAGAACGGCAGTGCCGCCGTCCTTAGAAGCGGCCATTACGCCGACCGCATAAGGGATCTGCACAAGTATAATGATAAGTGCGGTGAATATGACTAACAGTTTCTTTTTCATTTTGTCTTCCCCTCTCCCCTTAAGATTAATGGTTTATTGGACTGCTATCCCTTCCTTCTTTTCTGGCTATTATATTGACATTCCCAGAAAATATGTATCCGTTATGGTTATAATAAAGGATTCTTATTGCAATATTGGATACTTTGTATCAGATGATCAGCTTTTCCATAGCCAGATGGGCTGCATGGGCTCCGGAACTCAAGACCAATGAATCTTGGATCCGGTGGGCTTATGATACGTCACGTCTTGATGAAGACACCGCCCCCCAACCTGACCTGAAAAAAGTTTCTCCAATGTTACGCCGGCGTTTGGACCTTCCTGGCAAAATGGCAATTGCCACTGCAATGGATTGTCTTGGCGGTTCCAGTGATATCCCTATTGTCTTCTGTTCCCGTCATGGCGAAGTTGCCCGGTCAGCAGGTATGCTGTCCTCAATAGCAAATGGAGAACCTGTTTCACCGACTGCCTTCAGCCTGTCTGTCCATAATGCTGTCGCTGGATTGCTGTCAATCATCCGGCATGACTATTCAAACCTTATTACCATCTCTTCAAGGGCAGACCTTGTTGAAGCAGGGATCATCGAAGCCTGCGGAATCCTTAATGATGGAAACCAGAAAGTCCTTTTAGTCGTTTACAATCATGACATCCCCGAATGTTTTTCTGCTTACAAGGATCAGGAAGAACGGACATTTGCCTTTGCCTTGCTCATAGAAAAAAAAGAGAAAGACACTTTCTCACTTTCATGGGATTCCTCTCATGGACATTCACCCAATAATATTGGCATGCCTTCTGAACTTGCGGTCCTCAAATTTATCCTCAGTGGTCAGAAGACATTGAAACTGCCCAGCAAAGGCAGAATCTGGTACTGGAGCCGTAATGTATAGTCGAACCAACCATTTCTGGCGGATCATCGCCACCGGCATAGGCTTCTGCGCATTCGGCTTAGGAGGCCTGATCCTGAGATGCATTGTTTTTCCCATAATCGGTCTTTTCATCCGTGACAGGGAAAAAAAGAAATATGCCTCAAGGAACGCTATACGTATAGCCTTCAAAATGTTTATCTGGCTGATTTACACCCTTGGTGTCATGCGCTACAAAGTGACAGGAGGCGAACGGCTTCACCGGAAAGGGCTTTTGATAGTCTCCAACCACCCTTCCCTTATTGATACCATTTTCCTGATGATCCTCACCAAGGACACAAACTGTATTGTCAAAAGCAGCCTGACCAAGAACCCATTTATTCTTGGACCAGTCAATGCGGCCTGCTATATCAAGAACAGCGATACAGTTGACCTTATTTCCGACAGTATCCATGCCTTGCAAAGTGGTGAAAACCTGATTATCTTCCCTGAAGGGACAAGGACTCCTGAAGACGGTATCGTCAGATTTAAAAGAGGAGCTGCCAATATTGCAATCAGAGGTCAAAGGAACATCACCCCCATTTTCATCCATTGCAAGCCGAGGATGCTCGGCAAGGATAAGAAATGGTGGCAGATCCCATCTTTACAGTCAGAATACCTTATTGAAATCAAAGAGGACATTGATGTTTCATCATTCATAGAGAATTCCAAGAATGATGTCTTGGCTGTCAGGGCTTTGACCAAGCACCTCCAGCATTATTTTGACAAAGGAAATGAAGAAAATGCCTTCACTTGAAGAACAGGTTAAACAGCTAATCATTGAATCACTTCAGCTTGAGGATATCACCGTTGATGATATTGGGACTGACCTCCCCCTTTTCGGTGATGGACTGGGACTTGATTCCATTGATGCACTTGAATTGGGCATGGCAATCCATAAGACATTCGGCATCAAGCTCTCGGCTGAATCTGCTGAAAACCGCAAGCACTTCCAATCTGTAAAGACCATTGCTGACCTGATCAGAAGCCAACAGAAGAAAGACTGACAAGATGAGTGACCTTTCCGTGAAAAGCCGTGAAGACATCTACAATGCCCTTGTTGATGTCCTCCATGAAATGTTTGAAATCCCAAAAGACAGATTGAAACCAGAGGCAAATCTTTATACTGACCTGGATATTGACAGTATTGATGCAGTGGATTTGGTTGTAAAACTGAGCCAGATGACCGGTAAACGTATGCAGCCTGAAACTTTTAAATCCATCAGGACCATAGATGATATTGTCAATGCTTTAGTTCCAATGCTTTTGGAGGAAAAACAATAAATATCCTGGCTATAGCCACCACGCTCATCTATCCTTTCCTCCTCTGGTTTGGACGTGACTGGATAGAGCCTAGATGGTTGTCCCTTGTCCTCATCCTGATTGCCGTATCCCGATGGAAGTTGATCAGGAAAGATAAGGCTGCCGCAGTCTTGGTCATCGGGTCTTTATTGATTATCGGCCTGACCTTCTGGTCAAATGCAATGCTTCCCCTGAAACTCTATCCTGTCATCGTCAACATAGGAATGCTGCTTCTGTTTGGTCTCAGCTTGTTTTTCCCACCATCTTTCGTTGAACGGATTGCAAGGATAAAAGAACCTGACCTTTCTGAGGCAGGAATCCGGTATACAAGACGGGTCACCCAAGTCTGGTGCATATTCTTTATATTGAATGGAGCAGCCGCTTTCATCACTGCCTGCTTTATGAGCCATGAAATATGGTCGATATACAATGGCCTCATCGCTTATATTCTAATCGGGCTGCTTTTTGGCATCGAGTATCTTTTCAGGCAACGTTTCAGACGGATTGAAAAAGAAAGAAATGGACAATAAACAGATACAACTCGCCGCCAACAGCAATCCTGACCATATCATCGGCTACAGGAATAATCAGGCAATCACGCTGAAAGCGCTCTGCCAGAGGGCATATATGTGGAAAACATATCTTGAAAAGCGTGAAGAATCGAAATTCGCCCTATATGTCGAAGACACTCTTGAATTCATTGCTGTTCTTGTTGCCGGTCTTCAGGCAGGCAAAACATTCTATCTGCCATCAAACCCCCTTCCGGCAACCGCTGAGTCACTAGCCAAGTATGTAGATGGTTTTATCGGATTGTTTCCACAGGAATTTTCTCCAGTCCTCCTGCCTATGATTGGGACCGATAAGTCAGCTCCTGCTGTCAAACTGGCTGTGGAAAAGCTTAAAGAAGTCTTTGTATTCACATCAGGAAGCACCGGTGAACCTCAGGCGATACCTAAACGCATAAACCAGCTGATAACTGAGGTCCAGATTCTTGAAAGGACTTTTGGAAACAACCTTCACAACCAGAAGCTTTACGCCACTGTCTCACATAACCATATCTACGGTCTTCTCTTCAAGGTATTCTGGCCACTTTACACTGGCCGCCCAATCCAAGCGGAAAGCCTTAACTGGCCAGAGGAACTTGCCGCTGTATCCGAGAAGGGAAATTTCATATTGGTATCCAGCCCAGCACATCTGAAACGTTTTGCCCAAAGTGACCTTTTAGGAAGCGTCAAAGGAAAAATCACTGCAATCTTCTCTTCAGGAGCCCCTTTAGATAGGGACACAGCATTGTCCATTGCTCAGTTTCTTGGCCATGCACCCTACGAGGTTTATGGCAGTTCAGAAACTGGGGGAATCGCCTGGAGACAGCGTACCGCAGGGAATCCTGAAAGCTGGACCCCTCTCAAAGGCGTCCAATGGCGTATCAATCAAGAAAACAGCACCCTGGAAATACAATCGCCACACCTTTATGACAGTAATTGGCTCCAGATGGCAGATATCATCGTTCCTGAAGGAGAAAACAGGTTCCTGCTCAAGGGCAGGGTTGACCGTATCGTCAAGATTGAAGAAAAACGGGTGTCCCTTACAGCCATTGAAAAAGCACTTCTGGCCAGCAACCTTGTCAAGGATTCCAAGGTTATACTGGTCGATATGCCTGAAACAAAACGGCAACGTTCCGCCGCATTCGTTGTCCTTAATGCAGAAGGGAAACGCTTTATCCTGGGAAACGGCCGTCTTGCCCTGAACAGGTTCCTGAGGCAGAAGCTTTCCACCGCCTTTGAACCTGTTACACTGCCTAAAATCTGGCGTTATATTGATGCTTTACCCATCAACAGACAGGGAAAAACAACCTATGCAAATCTGCTTGCTTTGCTGAAACAGGAGAA
>CALGGD010000217.1 GCA_937916185.1 uncultured Oxalobacter sp.
GGCAGGCCGATGATGGAATAGCGTCCGAAGCGTTCACCGCCGACAACAGATTCCAGCAGGAAGGAATTGCGGCCGTCCTGGTTGTCCTGGGTCAGCTTCAGGTACAGCGAAAGCGGTGTGTCCAGGTCAGCGATGGTTTCAAGGATAAGGGGGATGCGGTTGTAACCCTGTCCTGCCAGGGAGTTGAATTCAGCTTCATTCATGGGATTTCTCCTTTCCGTAAACGGAAACAGTCAAAAAACGGGTAACGTGTGCGCCGTGGGCCGGCGGGCTGGTGTCAATGTCGCCAGCGTCGCCACAAGCCGCCTGAAATCAGGCTGGACTGGGCATAGACCGTTCTTTTGGGGAGAAACATAAAAGATGCCTCACGAAATAAGGGCAACCGCCTGAAGCAGGTCAGGGACAACCGCGTCAGGCAGCTGGTTTTCCACAGGGATGCCGTAATTATAACCATAAGGCACCATGAATAGGGAACATCCCGCTGCCCGTGCGGCTTTCGCATCATTCTCTGAGTCACCGATTGCCACAACCTGCCTTGGCAGCAGCTGGAATTTCCGGCATGCCATCACCATCGGGAAAGGATCCGGTTTCTTTTTCGGGAAAGAATCAGCGCAGTAGATCAAGTCGAAAAACGGATAGATGCCGTTCTTTGCCAGCAGGGGCTCGGTGAAAACAGAGGGCTTGTTCGTGACACAGCCGATTTTCAGCCCTTTTCCCGCCATCCGTTCCAATCCTTCCCTGACATTGGGGTACATATGGCTGCGTTCCCCGTTGACGGTGCGGTAATGTTTGTAGAAAAGCGTCAGGGCGTCATCCAGCGACCTGGCGGCATCCTGTTCATCCAGGTGGATGGAAAGGATGCTTTTCACCAGATGGGATGTCCCCCTGCCGACAGACATCCGGACAGTGGCTTCGTCAATGGCGGGCAGTCCCATATCCTGCAGCATGCCGTTCAGCGCCACATCAAGGTCGGGGACCGAATCGATCAAGGTGCCGTCAAGGTCCAGGATGACGGCGTGGATATCATTCAGGGGCAGCATGGCGGTTTTGGCATCCATAAGAAAGCAGTCAGCGGCCAGCCGCCAGTGCTGCCCGCAACGCTTTGATGGTGGCGGCATAGTCGGGGCTGTTAAAAATGGCGGAACCCGAGACAAACGTATCGGCACCCGCCCGGGCGGCAACGGCGATGTTGTCGGTCTTGATGCCGCCATCCACCTCCAGCAGGATCTCCCTGCCGGAGGCCTCGATCAT
>CALGGD010000218.1 GCA_937916185.1 uncultured Oxalobacter sp.
GATCTCGTCGTCGCAGACCACAACCAGATCCTCAAGCCTTACGCCGAACTTGTCTTCGAGATAGATCCCCGGTTCATCGGAGATTACCATGCCGGGCTCGAGGACGGCCGGTGGAATCTTCTTGTTTCGCAGTTTCCAGTGGAAGCTCTGCGGTCCCTCGTGTACACTGAGAAGATACCCGACGCCATGACCGGTGCCATGACCGAAATCAAGCCCCTGTTCCCATAACGGTTTCCGTGCGATGGCATCCAGCATCGCCGAGGGGATGGACCTTGGAAAATGCGCTGTGGATAAGGCGATCACACTTTTGAGCACCAGGGTGAAATCACGCTTCTGCGCCTGGGTCGGTACACCGACAGGAATGACCCGTGTCATATCCGTTGTTCCACGGAGATACTGGCCGCCGGTATCAATCAGCAGAAGGCCGTTGTTCTTGATGATGGCGAAAGCCTGCTTGGTTGCCTGATAGTGTGGCAATGCACCGTTTTCATTGAATCCGGCGATTGTACCGAAACTCGGTGAAATATAATCGCTGCGCCTTGAGCGGCAGACCTCGATCTTCTCAGCGACCGTGACTTCCGAAATGACAACACCCCGCTGCTGGACCTCATCAAACCAGGCCTGGAACTCACAGAACGCGGCACCGTCATCAATCATCACCTCACGGATATGGCCCAGCTCCTTCGGTGCTTTCCTGGATTTCAGCAGCAATGACGGATTGACCGCCTCAATCAGCTGGACATTCTCCGGCAATGAGGAAACCATTGCCAATGATGTCCTTTGCGGGTCAATCAGCAGTGACGTATTTCCAGGAAGCTGTGACAGGGATGCCTGGACCTGCTCGTAAGGCAGCAGCGCAATCCCTTCTTTTTCCAGGACCTGTTGGATGGTATAAGGAATTTTCTGTTTAGAAACAAAGAGTTGTACGGTTTCTGGTCCAATCAGGAGATAGCTGATGAACACGGGATTGTACATAATGTCATTGCCTCTCAGGTTCAGTATCCAGGCAATGTCATCCAGGCTGCTGATGAATGTCCAGCCAGCTCCCGCCTCTTTCAGTTTTCCACGGACCTGTGCGAGTTTTTCCTGCCGTAGGAAAGCGGCATAATCCAGGCCATGTTCAAAGATGATGCCATCCGGCATTTCAGGCCGTTCTGTCCAGACTTCATTGACCGGATCGACATCCGTGCGCAGCGTCATGGTATATTTTTCCAGCTTCGCCCGGAGTTCCCTGCCCTGTTTCAAAGACAGCAACCTGCCATCGACGCCAACAACCGTCCCCGCCGGAAAATAAGAAAGTATCCAATCAATATGGTTCCTGCTGTTCGCACCCATCAGGCGGCACATCTCAATACCGCTGTTTTCCAGCTGTTTCTCCGCCTGTTCCCAATAACGGCTGTCAACCCATAAAGCGGCCTTTTCCAGACCGATGACCAATGTACCGGCTGAACCTGTGAAACCCGAGAACCATTCCCGGCTTTTCCAATAGTCCGGCAGATATTCCGATAAATGCGGATCGGCGCTTGGCAGGATCAGGATATCAATCGATGCCTTCATCATTGCCTGGCGCAACTGCTGGATACGGTCTGGAATTGTGTTGGGAATCATGATGGTTTCTCAAAAACAGTTGATGGATGACAATATTACGCCACATCCCGACAGGACTGAATACCTGGCTGGCATTTCCATCAGGTTGATCCCTTGGTTTGACAGCATGATGTTCCACGTGAAACATCATCCAAAAGACAAAAAAATGACCGGCATCGTCCGGTCATCCCTTTGTGGATATTTCTGTTGATAACTGTTCAGGAAAGTTTCCTGATCTTGGCAAGCAGGCCATCCAGGATATCCAGGTTGGCAAAATCAATAATCAGCTTCCCTTTGCCCTTTGCTCCCATCTTGAAACTGACTTTTGTCGTCAGCAGGTCTGACAGCTCTGTTTCAAGATTCACCAGATCCTGGGATTTCACCTTTGCCGGTTTAGGAGGGATTTTCTGACGGTTGAGTTCCTGAGCCACCAGTTTTTCCGCTTCACGGACAGACAGGCGTTTGGCGACAATCTGGGTAGCCAAGGCAATCTGGACCGCTCCCTCGACAGCCAGCAGGGCACGGGCATGTCCCATGTCGATATCACCCGCTGTCAGCATTGTCTGGACAGGTTCAGTCAGGTTCAGCAGACGCAGGAGATTGGTGACTGCGCTTCGGGAACGCCCTATCGACTGTGCCGCCTGCTCATGGGTGAAACTGAAATCATTGACCAGCCGTTGGATGCCCATGGCTTCCTCAAGGGGATTCAAGTCCTCACGCTGCATGTTTTCAATCAATGCCATGGCGGCAGCCGTCTTGTCATCGACATCCTTGACAATGGCGGGAATCTCTTTCAGACCGGCAATCTGGGCGGCACGGAAACGCCGCTCACCGGCAATGATCTCAT